>NZ_KV793029.1:135353-233344 GCF_001808325.1 Klebsiella sp. HMSC16C06 | reverse complement strand
ACCGGCAGTTTCAGCAAGACTGGTGAATAAATTAGCGACAGGTCGCACGAACTGTAGGCCGGGTAAGGCGTTAGCCGCCACCCGGCAATATAAAGGCTTGATGACTGATAAATTACCCGGCGGCGCTGCGCTTGCGCGGACCTGGGGGGGGCCTACGGGAGGACCCCGTAGGCTGGGGAATGCGATAAGCCGCTATCCGGGAAGCTGGACTAGACCCGGGTACCCCACAGGTCGTATTCGTCGGCATGCTCGACTTTCACCCGCACCACGTCGCCCGGCTTAACGCGGGTTTCGCCGTTCAGGTAGACCGCGCCGTCGATTTCCGGGGCGTCGGCCATGCTGCGGCCAATGGCGCCTTCTTCGTCAACTTCATCCACCAGCACCAGGATTTCGCGGCCCACTTTCTCCTGCAGACGCTCGGCAGAGATCTGCTGCTGCAGCTGCATAAAGCGGTTCCAGCGCTCCTCTTTCACCTCTTCCGGTACCTGATCCGCCAGTTCGTTGGCGGTGGCGCCTTCTACCGGGCTGTATTTGAAGCAGCCGACGCGGTCGAGACGCGCCTCTTTCAGGAAGTCGAGCAGCATCTGGAAATCTTCTTCCGTTTCGCCCGGGAAGCCCACGATAAAGGTAGAGCGCAGGGTCAGGTCCGGGCAAATTTCACGCCACTGCTTAATGCGCGCCAGCTGGCGGTCTGCAGAGCCCGGACGCTTCATCAGCTTCAGAATACGCGGGCTGGCGTGCTGCAGCGGAATATCGAGGTACGGCAGAATTTTGCCTTCCGCCATCAGCGGGATCACATCGTCGACGTGCGGATACGGGTAAACATAATGCAGGCGCACCCAGATGCCGAGCTTCGCCAGCTCTTCGCACAGACTGACCATGCTGGTCTTCACCGGCATGCCGTTGTGGAAACCGGTACGGTGCTTGACATCGACGCCGTAGGCGGAGGTGTCCTGAGAAATCACCAGCAGCTCTTTCACGCCGGCGTCAGCGAGGCGTTTGGCTTCCGCCAGCACTTCGCCAATCGGACGGCTCACCAGATCGCCACGCATGGACGGGATGATGCAGAAGGTGCAGCGATGGTTGCAGCCTTCAGAAATTTTTAAGTAGGCGTAGTGACGCGGCGTCAGCTTAACGCCCTGTTCCGGCACCAGGCTGAGGAACGGGTTGTGCTTCGGCTTCGGCGAGTAGTGGTGGACGTGCTCCAGCACCTGCTCATAGCTGTGCGGACCGGTGATCTCCAGCACCTTCGGGTGAACTTCGCGGATCTGATCCTCTTTCGCGCCGAGGCAGCCGGTGACGATCACCTTGCCGTTCTCTTTTAACGCTTCGCCGATCGCTTCCAGCGATTCCTGCACAGCGCTATCGATAAAGCCGCAGGTGTTAACGATGACCATATCGGCGTTGTCGTAGGTAGGGACGACGTCATAACCTTCGGTGCGCAGTTCGGTCAGGATACGCTCTGAGTCCACGAGATTTTTCGGGCAGCCCAGGGAGACGAAGCCGATTTTCGGCTGGTGCGTGACATTGCTCATAGCTTAAAAAGTGTTCAATTATTGGAATGGTCAGGGCAGGAATTCTACAGATCTTTGCGAAAAAGAGTATAGCTCCGTCACGGTTAATGGTGAAAAAGCGCTCGGGTGAGGAGCGCGTGGGCTTCAGCACCGGGTCAAAACCGCCATTCCTGATAAAAACGCCCGTCATTTACGTTGTAATCTACAAAATGATAACAATTTCTTTACTAAATACCTCGATGACCGCGAGGAGAAGAGGCAAGGAAATGACACCAACAGGCTCCCCGGTGGCGATAGCCACCCTGCCATTCAGTAATCTGGAGATCCCCCCGCAACCGCCGCAGATCCAACACTCCCTTGAGCAGGGGAATGTGCTCTATCTGCCGCAGCTGGCGTTTTCATTAACCGCCCCGGAGCAGGCATTGCTGACCCCTGAGCTGGTCGCGCCGCGGCGCAAGAATATCAGCTATCAACCCGACACCCGCACGCTCAGAGGCGTGGCGGATAAGCAGAAAACGGCTGCCATCGCCCGGCTGATGGCGCGTTACCACCAGATGACGCTGCAGCTGATCGACGCGTTATTGCCAGGCTATGGCGAGGCGCTGCACCATCCGCAAACCAGTCTGCGTCTGCATCCCATTACCGCCTGGCGTGAAACGACCTCCTGGCGCAAAGACGATTCGCGCTTGCATGTGGACGCATTCCCGTCGCGCCCGGTCAAGGGTGATCGTATTCTGCGCATCTTTTGCAATATTCATCCCCGCGGCGAACCGCGAACCTGGCGGACAGGGGAGCATTTCGATACCCTCGCGGCACGCTTTCTGCCGCGGCTGAAACCCTGGTCGCCGTCAGGCGCCTGGCTGCTGGCAGCACTGGGGATCACCAAAAGTCGGCGTAGCCATTACGATCATCTGATGCTGGCCCTGCACGATGCGATGAAAAGCACCCCTGAGTACCAGCGACAGGGGGTGCAGCAGGAGATCGACTTTGCCGCCGGCAGTACCTGGATCTGCTTTTCCGATCAGACCCCGCACGCCGCGATGCGCGGCCAGTATCTGCTTGAGCAGACCTTTCTGTTGCCGGTGAAAGCGATGAGTCACCCGCAGCTCTCGCCGCTGCGGGTGCTGGAAACGCTCCTGCAAAAGCCGTTAGTCGCGCGCAACGTGTAGCGCCCGGCGTGGCTACCAGGCAGAGGATTATTGCGCCGGCGTAACGGCCCCGGAAGGCCTGGCGCTGGGCTTTTTCGGCTCGCGCTTATCCTTCAGGGTGAAAATGGAGATCAGCGTAAAGAGCCCGGCGATACCGCCGAGGATCAGATAGGTATCGGCGAAGCCAATGGTATCGTACAGATAGCCTGCCAGCGGAGAGTAGATGGCGGTGGCGATCGAGGCGACAAACAGCACCAGCAAATAGACCGTCGAAGAGAGCTTGTGGTCGAAGTTGGCAGCGATGAATTTAAAGACCGATACCAGAATTAACGGTTTCTCCAGGGCATGCATCATTTTCACCGCGCCAATCCACACCGGACCGAGGGGCACGGCTGACCCGACAATACGTACCGACATGATCAACCCGGCGATGATCAGCGCCCATTTGGCGCCGGTCCGGTTAACAAACCACGGCATCAGGCATAAGAACAGCGTTTCGCCGCACACCTGAATGGAGGCGAGGATCCCATACCAGCGGTTGCCTTCCTCCGGCGTCGGGAACTGCAGCGAGAAATACTGGGCAAACTGCTGATCGTAGGTGTCATAAATTTGCGTGACGAACAGGGTAAAGAGCAGCAGCATCCAGAACTGACCATTCTTCGCCAGCTCGAGGGCATGGGAGACCTTCAGCGATTCGCTTCGCGCCACATCAGCGTCGGTTAATTCAATTTTGGTCAGCATAAAGCAGATGGCGGCGATGACGATGGCGAGGCTGGCGAGCCAGAAGGCCAGATTAGGATTGCTGTCGATATATTTACCCACAATCCAGGCCGCCGCTGCCCAGCCTAACGAGCCCCACATCCGCACCCGACCGTATTCGAACTGGTAGCGACGGGAAATCTTATCGATGTAAGAGTCGATCACCCCGCAGCCGGAGTTAAAGATGATCCCCAGATAGATCCCCCCCAGCAGCGCGCCGAACCAGAAATTGTGCACCAGCAGCGGCGCGTAAACATAGATAAAGAAGGGGCCCACCGGCAGGAGCAGGGCGACCAGCAGCCAGATAAGCCGTTTTTTCAGGCCGAACTTGTCGGAGATAAAGCCGAAGAAAGGTTGCATCAGCAGGGCGATAAAAGCGTTGACCGAGTACAGCAGGCCAGTCTTCGTGGCGCTGATGCCAAGATGCTGGGTGGTCCAGATGACGAAGAAAGCCATGGTCGACGACCAGGCGAACAGGTAGAGGAAATCGAAAAGACTCAACAGGAGGTAGTTTCTTTTACCGGGCGTCATGTTTCAGTTCCTTGCAAACGGGCAGAGAGATTATCAGCGATCCGCGGGCCGCGTTCGCTGTTTTTATGAAATGTTATACGTATTACATTAATGATTTGTTATGGCATTCTGGCTGGCGATCGCGCAATAGCATTTGTGGTATAGTGTGATCTTAGCAGCACTATTTCCGCCTTTTAATGGTAATTATCGCGAGTTGATTTCTTTTTGAAATTAATTGTGATCGTATACCATTATCTTTGGTATATATCCTACAAAGCGGTAAGGTTGTCACATTGTAAAGGGTGTTACAGGCTTGGGAATAATTGACCTGGCGCATCATTTTGCACAAAAAATAACCGTATCATGAGAAGGGTAAAGGACGACAGAGGAGGAACTGTGATGACCGTTGACAGACAATATCGCCACCTTTTGCAGAAGCTCATCAATGCCAATATCGATATTGATGCCTATCTGCAGTTGCGAAAGGCTAAAGGCTACATGTCAGTCAGCGAAAATGACCATCTGCGTGATAACTTGTTTGAGCTTTGCCGTGAAATGCGTGCGCAGGCCCCGCGCCTGCAGAATGTCGTTTCACCGGAGGAGAAGGAGGCCCTTCGCCTGGCGGGCGAGTCCCTCGCCGCCGCTGCAGTATGCCTGATGAGCGGGCATCATGATTGTCCGCTGTACATCGCTGTTAACGTAGAGAAGCTAGAACGCTGTCTGACAGGATTGACTTCAAATATTCATAAATTGAATAAATTGTCGCCAATCACTCATGCCTGATCGGCTGAAACTCAGGGGAAGTGGACGCTTCCCCTGTTAAAGGTTATGTAAAAATCCCCGCGCAAATTTCCCCGCTGGCTACCCTTTAGCGCAGAGCTGACTAAAGGAGAATGCCATGCGTCCAATCCCGCTGCTGTTGATATTGAGCGCCTTAGCGCTGCCAGCCCTGAGCCAGGCCGCGGTGCGGGTGGAGGTATTGCAAAACCGGCTGGCTCATCCGTGGGGTCTGGCGTTTCTCCCCGACGATCAGGGCATGTTGATTACCCTGCGCGGCGGCGAGCTCAAGCGCTGGCAGCCAGGTAAAGGCCTGTCGGCGCCGATATCCGGCGTGCCGCAGGTGTGGGCCAACGGTCAGGGCGGCTTACTGGATGTAGCGCTGGCGCCGGATTTTGCGCAGTCGCGACGGGTATGGCTGAGCTATGCGGAAAGCGACACCAGCGGCAAAGCGGGCACTGCGGTAGGCTACGGGCGGTTAAGTGAGGATGCCACGCAGCTGTCGAACTTTACCGTGGTGTTTCGCCAGCAGCCGAAGCTCTCCGTGGGCAATCATTTCGGTGGCCGGCTGGTGTTCGACGGCAAAGGGTATCTGTTTATCGGTCTGGGAGAGAACAATCAGCGCGCCACCGCCCAGGAGCTCAGCAAGCTGCAGGGGAAAGTGGTCCGCCTGACGGAGAGCGGGGACGTTCCACCGGATAATCCCTTTGTCGGCCGGGCTGACGCCAGGCCAGAGATCTGGGCCTACGGTATTCGCAATCCGCAGGGCATGGCGATGAACCCATGGAGCGACGCGCTGTGGCTCAATGAGCACGGCCCGCGCGGCGGGGATGAAATTAACATCCCGCAGGCGGGGAAAAACTACGGCTGGCCGCTGGCGACGCATGGCATTAACTACAGCGGCCTGCCGATCCCGGAGGCCAAGGGCAAGACGGCCCCGGGTACCGAGCCTCCCCTGTATGTCTGGCCGGTCTCCCCAGGGGTGAGCGGGATGGCCTTTTACGCGGCGCAGACTTTTCCCCAGTGGCAGCATAAGCTGTTTATCGGCGCGCTGAAGGAGACGTCGCTTATCGTCTTATCGGTGGACGGTAATCAGGTCCGCGAGGAGGGGAGGTTACTGGAGGCGCGCGGGAAGCGTATCCGCGACGTCCGCGTGGGACCCGACGGCTATCTGTACGTATTAACCGACGAGTCTAACGGCGAACTGTTGCGCTTGAGTCCGGAGGGTTAACCTCAGGTGACCGGGATCTTCACGACCGCGTGCCAGGCGGGGCGCTGGCTAATCTGCTGATACCAGCGCTGCAGATGGGGTCGCGGTTGCCAGGTATCGAGGATCGTCAGCAGATTGTAGACGAAGGGGGCAACGGCAATATCGCCAAGGCCGAAGTGCTCGCCAGAGAGCCATGGCGTTTTCGCCAGTTCGTCATCAAGCATGGCAAACAGCGATTCACAGGCGCCGATCCCCGCGGCGATGACCGCCGGATCGCGCTGCTCCGGCGGCGTCCTGACCAGGCCCATTAACACCGGGCGATGGGCGGGAGAGAGCGTGCCGTTGGACCAGTCCATCCACTTTTCCCCTTGCGCGCGCTGCGCCGGTGCGGCCAGCCACAGGCGATCGACGCCGTACTGGGCGGCAAGGTAGCGAATAATGGTATTTGATTCCCACAACACCACCCCGGTAGCATCGTCTTTTAACAGCGGCACCAGCCCGTTCGGGTTCATCGCCAGATATTCCGGGTCATGATTGAGACCAAACTCCAGCCCGGCGAGGATCTGCTCATAAGGAAGATCCAACTCCTCCAGCACCCAGCGTACTTTCTTCACGTTGGTCGAGTTATTACGTCCCCACAGTGTAATCATTTTCGCTCCTGAGTTTGTTTCACTGCCGTTGCAGCGCGATCGGCGATCATGTTGGGATAAAGTTAATATTTAGGCAATCACGATCAAAAAAGTTGTTCTGATTAAAGCACAGCGGCACGTTATTGCGTAAACTTTAAAAACTTTACCAACTCGCTGTTTCTTTAAGGTCATTTGTACGCTTTACTCACCGGTTGCTGCGGCGCGGTCAGAGTGGTGCGGCATATTTTGTTTGGAAAGGATACTTGGGTGGCTCTTATGATGCATGACGCTTTTTCCCTTCGCGGCCTCGCTGCAGGTTGCGCGCTGTTATTTCTTGTCGCACCTGCGGTGCAGGCTGCAGAACAACTCCCCGACGCCCCTTCGATTGACGCTCGCGCCTGGATCCTGATGGACTACGCCAGCGGGAAGGTGCTCAGCGAAGGCAATGCCGATGAAAAACTCGACCCGGCCAGTCTGACGAAGATCATGACCAGCTACGTGGTGGGGCAGGCGATAAAAGCGGGAAAAATCAAGCTCACCGATATGGTGACCGTCGGACGTGATGCCTGGGCGACCGGCAACCCGGCGCTGCGCGGCTCATCGGTGATGTTCCTCAAGCCCGGCATGCAGGTCTCGGTGGAAGATCTGAACAAAGGGGTCATTATTCAGTCCGGTAACGACGCCAGCATTGCCATTGCCGACTACGTGGCGGGCAGCCAGGACGCATTCGTCAGCCTGATGAACGGCTATGCCAAAAAAATGGGGCTGACCAACACCACCTTTATGACCGTCCACGGCCTTGATGCGCCGGGTCAGTTCAGTACCGCCCGCGATATGGCGCTGCTGACCAAAGCGATGATCCACGATGTGCCGGAAGAGTACGCGGTACATAAAGAGAAAGAGTTCACCTTCAATAAAATTCGCCAGCCGAACCGCAACCGTCTGCTGTGGAGCACCAACCTCAACGCCGATGGTGTGAAAACCGGGACCACCGCCGGGGCCGGCTATAACCTGGTCTCCTCAGCCACCCAGGGTGATATGCGTCTGATCGCCGTGGTACTGGGGACCAAAACTGACCGCATTCGCTTTAACGAGTCAGAAAAACTGCTGACCTGGGGCTTCCGCTTCTATGAAACCGTGACGCCGATTAAACCGGATGCCACCTTCGTTACCCAGCGCGTATGGTTTGGCGACAGCAGCGAAGCGAAACTGGGAGCCGGCGAGGCGGGCTCTATCACCCTGCCGAAGGGCCAGCTGAAAAACCTGAAAGCCAGCTACACCTTAAATCAGCCGCAGCTTACCGCGCCGCTGGAGAAGGGGCAGGTGGTCGGGACTATCGACTTTAAGCTGAATGATAAAACCATCGAGCAGCGCCCGCTGATCGTCATGGAGCCGGTGAAAGAGGGCGGTTTCTTCAGCCGGATGATCGACTTCGTACTGATGAAACTCCACGGCTGGTTCGGCAGCTGGTTCTCCTGATGCCATGACCGCGCCCGGCGGGGCGCGGTCAGTGACGCCTCAATACAGCAGGGAGATCTGCTGCGCCTTCGCCAGCGCGACCAGCTCATCATCCGGGCAGATATCGCTGGCGATCACGTCAAATTTCGCTAACGCCCCCATGCGCGCCGGACGCACTTTGCCAAACTTGCTGTGGTCGACCACCAGCACGTGGTAGCGCGCGTGACGCATCGCCCAGTGCTTGACCGGCAGCTCCTCCAGGTTATAGCAGGTCGCCCCCTGCTCGCAGTCAATGCCTGCCGCCGAGTAAAAGGCGATGTCAGGGCTCAGATGGCTGAGGGTGTCCTCAAGGCTCAGCGGCATAAAAATCGCGTTGCTGGCGTGAAATTCCCCACCGCACAGGACCGCGCGACACTGCGGTTTCTCCTGCAGGGCCAGGAAGGTATTCAGGGAGTAACAGACGCCGGTGAAGGGCAGGGCATCATCGATGGCGTCAATGATCCACGGCGTGGTGGTCCCGCAGTCGAAGAAAGCCATCTGATGGGCCTCCAGCAGCGCGGCCGCATGGCGAGCGGCGCGGCGCTTTTCCTCGACCAGCCGGGTTTTTTGATCGCTTAGCAGGTAATGGGTGGCGCTGCGCGGCTCCAGCACAATGTATCCGCCGAGCAGCACAACCGGGCCGCTGTGGCCATTGAGGTCGCGACGAATGGTCATTTCCGACACTCCAAGCAGGGAGGCGGCTTCTTTCAGATGTAGCTTATCGCTGCGTTTGAGTGCCTGAATGAGCTGACTGATACGTTCGTCACGGCGAGTTTCCATATTCCCTCTGCGCTAAAATCGCCCTGCGGGGGCAGGGCGTTAGCGGGATTTTACCTGTCGCTTACGGGTTAGTCACGCGGTGGCCGCAGCGACGGCTGGCGTTTAGCCGCGTACCCAGCCTTTGCGGATCGGCAGGGAGAAGCAGAGACGATACAGTCGCTGCAGCTGGCGATACAGCGCCGGTCCGAACGTATGCCAGATCAGCGCCGCGCCGAGGCAGCCGCACATTCCGGCCAGCAGACCGCCGACCATATCCAGAGGCCAGTGCACGCCGAGATAGACGCGGGACCAGGCGATGGCGGCGGCGATGGCCATCAGCAGCGCGCCGGACCACAGGCGGTGCCAGAACAGAAAAGCCAGGGCAAAGGTAAAGCTGACGGTGCCATGATCGCTGGGGAAGGAGTCGTCCGCCGCGTGATGCAGGAAGTTATAGCCTACGCCGGCGACAAACGGCCGATCGTGCGGATAGAGGTGGCCGATCGCCCACGACACGGTCAGGCTAATCATCAGCGCCAGCATCAGCTTAAACACCATCTGCCGCTGGGCAGGCCCCCACAGCCATAATGTCACTACCAGCAAGGGCACGATCAGAATCAGATCTTTGGCGATCAGGATCGCCACCTCAATGGCCCACTGCGGCGAGGCCGGCGTCGCGTTGATCAGGGCGAACAGCGCGTAGTTAATATTTTCCAGCATAGACTTCCAGGCTCGTTGGTCCGATAGCAAATAAGCCGCCTACCCTAAAAAAAAGCGGTGTGGAGATAAAGCAGCATTGTCTTAAAGATCAGGTTGTTAAGAAATCTTGCAAATGGATTTCAATGCTAACCGCCTGAAAAGCGCCAGTATATCGTTTGTCACATTGCTGAAACATAAACGGAATATATACGCAGGCTGAATAGCAGGGGGAGAGTGCGGACGGCGGCGCGCAATTCGCAATATTGTGCGGTGTCACCCACAATTCACTATCTCCGCGCCGGGAGTTTCATTACACTTTGCGCGATTTTTGATAGATAAGAGATTTCATGCAAAATTATTCGCTTTCAGGCCGCCGCCTCGGAAGGCAGGCGTTGCTGTTCCCGTTATGTCTGGTGCTGTACGAGTTTTCCACCTATATCGGCAACGATATGATCCAGCCGGGTATGCTGGCCGTGGTTCAGGAGTTTCAGGTGGGCAACGAATGGGTACCTACCTCGATGACCGCCTATCTGGCCGGCGGCATGTTTTTACAGTGGCTGCTGGGGCCGCTGTCGGACCGTATTGGCCGCCGCCCGGTGATGTTGACCGGGGTGGTATGGTTTATCGTCACCTGCCTGGCGACGCTGCTGGCGCAGACCATTGAGCAGTTTACCCTGCTGCGCTTCCTGCAGGGGATCAGCCTGTGCTTTATCGGCGCGGTAGGCTATGCGGCGATCCAGGAGTCCTTTGAGGAGGCGGTGTGTATCAAAATCACCGCCCTGATGGCCAACGTGGCGCTGATTGCCCCGCTGCTGGGGCCGCTGGTGGGCGCCGCCTGGGTGCACGTGCTGCCATGGGAGATGATGTTCGTCCTGTTCGCCGTGCTGGCGGCCATCTCATTCGTCGGGCTGCAGCGGGCGATGCCGGAAACCGCGACGCGGTTGGGCGAAAAGCTGTCGGTTAAAGAGCTGGGCCGCGATTATCGCCTGGTGCTGAAAAACCTGCGCTTCGTCGCCGGTGCGCTGGCGACAGGCTTCGTCAGCCTGCCGTTGCTGGCGTGGATTGCCCAGTCGCCGGTGATTATTATCAGCGGCGAACAGGCCACCAGCTATGAGTATGGCATGCTGCAGGTGCCGATTTTCGGCGCGCTGATTGCCGGTAACCTGGTGCTGGCGCGCCTGACTTCGCGCCGTACCGTGCGCTCGCTGATTATCATGGGCGGCTGGCCGATCATGTTTGGTCTGATCCTCTCCGCGGCGGCGACCGTGGTCTCTTCCCACGCTTATCTGTGGATGACCGCCGGCCTGAGCTTTTACGCCTTCGGAATTGGCCTCGCGAATGCCGGGCTCGTGCGCTTAACGCTGTTCGCCAGCGAGATGAGCAAAGGCACGGTCTCGGCGGCGATGGGAATGCTGCAGATGCTGATCTTCACCGTCGGCATTGAGCTCAGCAAACATGCTTATGAGCTGGGGGGCAACGGCTTGTTCAGCCTGTTTAACCTGCTGGGCGGAGTACTGTGGCTGGGGCTGATGATCTACTTCCTGAAAGATAAAAGCGTCGGCAATTCGCAGCAGGCGTAACCGGTGGCAAACCCGGATGCACAAAGGCATCCGGGGTCTTATCAGGCGAACGGCGCTTCGCGATTTAACACCTTATCAATAATCTGCAGCACGCCTTCTTCATTGTTGTGCGGCGCGTGATGGCTGGCGACGGCTTTGACGTCTTCCCGGGCGTTGGCCATGGCAAAGCCAAATCCGGCGTGCTGCAGCATCTCGATATCATTGCCGCTATCGCCGAACGCCACCACCTCATGATCCTCAATGCCCCAGCGCTGCTGCAAAATGCGCAAGCCGTTGGCTTTGTGCACCCCAGGCATAATTAAGTCAATACTGCCGTAGCCGGTGGCCACCGCGGTGACCATATCCCCCAGCGCCGCGTGCAGCTTCGGCTGAATTTCCGGGATCAGGCTGTCCGGTACGTTGAGACCAAATTTGAGGATCGCATCATCAAGGTGGTTAAAATCATCCACCAGTTCGAGGCGGTGATAATACTTCGCCGCCACCGTCTTCAGCGCGTCGTTATAGCGGTTGAGAGTGTAGGCGCTGCGCTTCCCGCAGGCGATGATTTCGATATTCGGCAGGGTCTGCAGATGATCGACCACGGCGTTGAAATGGTGGAGCGGCAGCTGGCAGTTGAAGACGTCTTCATTGCCGCTCACCACCCAGCCGCCGTTTTCCGCCACAAAGTCGATCTGATGGGCGATCTCCGGGAAAAAGGAGATCAGCTGATAATACTGGTTGCCGCTGGCGACCACGAAGCGAATATTCTGTTCACGCATTCGCTGGTACTGGGCGAGGAAGCGCGGCCGGTTGTAAGTTTTGGCATCGCTTAAAAAGGTGCCGTCCATATCCACCGCAATCAGTTTGATGCTCATTAGCTGTTCTCCATAACGGGTTCAGATTGTGGCTTAGCCACCGCGCGGGCGACCAGTGCCGCCACCATGACCAGACCCAGCACCACCATCATGGCGCTGCGCAGGCCGAAGTGTTCGCCGAGGAAGCCCAGCAGCGGCGGCCCGACGAGGAAAGCAAGATAACCGGTGATCGCCACCACGCTGACGCGCTTGGGCGCGTCCGGCCCGGTATCGCTGGCGGCGGAGATGGTCAGCGGGAAGCCGAGCGAGGCGCCGATGCCCCACAGCAGTACCGAGATGCCCGCCACCCAGGGGTTATCGACGAAGATGATCAGGCCAATACCCAGGGCGCCCATCACCGCGCTGCCGCGGACCACCGTCACCCGGCTGTAGCGATCGATAAACCAGCCGCCGGTAAAGCGGCCCAGCGTCATGCCGAGGGTGAAGCCGGCATAGATCAGCGAGCCGGAGGTGGGGCTAAAGCCGTGGCCGTCCACCATCAGCAGCGGCAGCCAGTCGTTGGCCGAGCCTTCGGCAAAGGCCATCGCCAGGACGATGACCCCGATCAGCAGTAGCTGCGCGTCGCGCCATACCGGCAGACCTTTCGCCTCTCCGTGGGCGGCTTCGGCGGCATTTTTACCGGTGCCATCGGGAATGGCGCGGATGGCAATGGCGATGGGCAGAATAGCCACCAGCGCGGCCGCCAGGATATGCGGGGCGGCAGGCAGGCCGAATCCGGTCACTGCCATGCCCACCCCGGCGCCGAACAGGGTGCCAAAGCTGTAGAAGCCATGCATCATCGGCAGCACCGTTTTATTCATCTCTCGCTCGATGGCCGCGCCTTCGACGTTAATAGCGACTTCGGCGGAGCCAAAGCTGGCGCCAAAGATGGCCAGGCCGAAGGCGAACAGCGGGGCGGAAGAGACCCACAGGGCCAGGCTGAGCACCAGCATGCCGAGTACGGCGAAGGACATGGTGGTGCGGATGACCTTGCGGGTACCAAAGCGCTTCACCAGCCACGCCGAGCAGAGAATACCGCTCATCGACCCCACCGACAGACCAAACAGCACCACGCCCATTTCTGCCGTAGAAAGCATCAACTGATCGCGGATCGCCGGCGTGCGGGTAGCCCAGGAGGCCATTAATAAGCCGGGGATGAAAAAGAACATAAACAGCGCCCACAGCCGAAGCTGGAGCGCTCTGCGTGAGGTTTGCGTCGTCATCCGTAAACGCCTTAAAGGAGAAGAGTGAAGACAACAGTAGCAAGCATGTGTACATTTGTACATAAACCGGAAGAGGAAAATCATGGCCCGTAGACCGAACGATCCGCAGCGCCGCGAGCGCATCCTGCAGGCGACGCTGGACACCATCGCGGCGCACGGCGTCCAGGCGGTGACGCACCGCAAAATCGCCCTCTGCGCGAATGTGCCGCTGGGGTCGTTGACCTATTATTTCAGCGGCATCGAGGCGCTGGTTGAGGAGGCGTTCAGCCTGTTTACCGCCGAGATGTCGGCGCAGTATCAGCAATGCTTTGCCGGGGTAACGAACCGGGAACAAGCCTGCGATGCCATCGCGGAGCTGATCTTCAGCGCCCAGGTGACCACGGCGCGCAATATGGAGCTGATGTACCAGCTGTACGCGTTCTGCAGCAGTCAGCCGGCGCTAAAGGGGGTGATGCAGAACTGGATGCGGCGCAGCCAGCAGACGCTGGAGCAATGGTTCGCCGCTGATACCGCCCGCGGCCTCGACGCCTTTATTGAAGGAATGACCTTGCACTTTGTCACCGACCGCGCGCCGCTGTCGAAGGCGGCAATCCGGCTGCTGGTTGGGCAGCTGGCGGGGGAGAGGGCGCAGGAAGAGGGGCGCTGAGGCGGTGCGAGACATGCGTGAGGGATAAATTCAGGCAACAAAAAACCCATTTATGTAAATGGGGTAGTAAAAACAAAGACTTGTAGGGTAATCAATAAGTTAGTTTGGTGGTGAGAAGTGACGATTACGGGGTATTGCCAACCGCTGTCGCCACTTTGTCGCCACTTGGCAAGTAAATCAACTAACTGCTCTGCCTCACCGCTAGGTATAGTCCGTCGTTACAAGTTCAGCAATACTTACTGATGCGCGTAGTATGGCTGTAAAGATTAAAAATGTCAGTATTGAAAATGAGAGGTAAGGATGCAAGTTTATATAATTTATTGATGCATCATCGATAGTGATATTTTTTATTTTATATCTTAGTAATAAATAAACCGCATATGTGAAGCTAACTGCAGTTGAGATATTCCATATTGCATTTGAAAAATCTTTGATAAGTTTTACATTTCCTGATTTTATTATCCTCACTGACATGTAAATTAGCGAATAAAAAACCAAGGTAAAAGTAATAAATATTAGAAGAGCAAATGCATCTCCCGTGAAATAAGATGCAAAAACACCTATGATAAATAGAATGAATTGAAATCGTCTAATATTTTTTTTGGATGAACCGAATTTTGATTTCATTCAATGATGCCCTTTCAAGGTCAGGTTAAATTAAAACTAGTATGTAAGTGGTTTTAAATGTCATTCTAATGCATAATAACTTATCATTTTTACATTAAGATTGAATTGGAATATATATCTACAATACGCATAAGTGTGTTACATATCAATATGTCCGCATAAAGACTTTCATAATGCACAAATATTTAATAAGGATGTTTTGTGGACAGAGTTGCCAACGGATTGAAGCGTAAAGCGGTATCAAGATGGTCAGGAGCCAGGTGAGCATAGCGCATGGTCATTTTTATGTCGTGATGGCCGAGGATTTTCTGGAGGGCAAGGATGTTTCCGCCAGACATCATAAAGTGTGCTGCAAACGTGTGGCGCAGAACGTGGGTAAGCTGCCCACGAGGAAGCACTATTGAGGTTTTGTCCATCACCGACATAAACTGGAAGTAGCAGTCAGTAAAGAACCTGAAACCGTCAAGAACAATTATTTCCTCGTACAGCTCTTTACTGATCGGGATGCTGCGGTTCTTTTTGCCTTTGGTTCTGACGAAGGTGATCCGGTATTTGGTGACCTGAGAACGGGTTAGGTTCACAGCTTCTCGCCAGCGAGCTCCGGTGCTCAGGCAGATTTTAACGACCAGAGCGAGCAGGGCGCTTTGGCGTTGGCAGTCGTATAGAAGCTCTGTGATTTGCTCATGTGTAAGCCAGGCCATTTCCTTTTCTGCGATGGTGAACTTGCGCATGTTCTCCAGTGGGTTCGGCGCAGTCCATTCGCCTAGTCGGGCCAGTTCACTAAAAACTCCACTAAGATAGCTTTGCTCAAGATTGATAGTTACTGGGCTGGCTCCTTTTTTCCATTTGTCGCTAAAGTAGATTTCACCTGTCAGACGCTTATCACGGTAATGTGCGAACAATTTGGAACTGAGATCTGTAGCGAGAGGGTTTCCGAGTGCATGGACCATCAGGACCAGCTTGTCGTAAACATGCTCGCCAGCGGTCAGGGATTTGCCATGCAGTTTGAACCAGAGTTCAACCACGTCTTTCAGAGTCCGTCGGTCTACCGATTCACCTAGCCAGGGTTTCGCCTCTGTTTCATCCATCGTGTGACGTTCAAAAGCCAATGCTTCGCCTTTGGTGGCGAACTGCTTACGCACACGCCGTCCGCTGCGTCCGGCGGGGTAACATTCACAAATCCATTTTCCGGTGTTGAGTTTTCGTACTGCCATAAAAATGCCCTCCATATAGAGAACATTTATACTGTATATAAAAATAGTGTCAATGTTTGCATTTTGCACTACCAAACATTACGCCTTAGAAAGAGTAATTTTGATATCTTTTTCAATATCTGAAGATATTAATTGAATACAATCTTTAATGGGATCAAAATAGCCAGTGCATTGATAGGTCTCTGTTTTATCTGAAGATGCTAGTAGAGTCAGAGATTGCTTCTCTTTATCGGGCGCGGAGATATAAACTCCTCTCAAAGCTGCATTTTCATAGCTGCCATAGAAGTTTATTTTCCTCGTGCTATCTGTCCACGTCATGTTAATGTAGTCTCTCTCAATAGTGATAGCTACAGGCCTATTTTGATTATCTATCCAGTCATTATGGTTTGGTATTGATACGTCAAGGTTATATCTCATTTCGGTAGATACTCTAAGGAACTTTTGTTTTTCTAGAGACGTTTTTTTGGCTTTGGTCCATTTTGTTTCTTCAGTTTCCCTTTCCTTATATATTTTAGCCAGAAGTTCATGGTTGTTTTTGTTTGGATCTTTTTGTGAAATAGCAAACGTTGCTAACTCCTCTGCTTCATTTGCGCAGCCGGCAGATAATAATTGAAATCCCATATTGGCCATGGCAAGAGTATTATTTAATTTATTTGCTGCTCTATAATAATCACATGAGGTTATTTTTAAGTTGAGCTTGCCCGCTACCACTCCAAGATTGTTTAAGGTGGCTGCATCTTCTGGATTTAATTCAATTAGCAGAGAGTAGTCTGATAATGATAGGGTTTCCAAAAAGCTTGTCTGACTTGCTTCATATGCAGCGGAAAAGAGAGTTTTTGTATTGGCTGGCTGGTACTGCAATGCTTTGTCCAGGCATAATGCGTAATCTGTTTGATTTTCTTTTTTGTTCTCTACCTCACCTAATTGAAGGTAAGCATTATGTAGTTCATTGCTGAAATCATCTGATTTATCTTTTGATAATAGATTAATTAATCTAACCATAATAATTTTTGCTTCATCTAAATTAAGATTTGCAATATGCATTTTAGACAATAATATTGTATACTTCGTTTTTATTTTTATTTCTTGTGTTTCTGCTAATTCATGCTCTAAAAAAATGATAGCCTTATTAAATTCGTTAACTGTCTCTAGACAATATATATATGCATTGATATATTCACTTTTTATGTTGGAATTTTTGGATTGTCCTATCAATATAATAAGCTTATCAAGTACATCAGTATTGCGTGTATTTGTGAAATGAAGATACATAAAAAAAGCATGTTCATGCTCATAGTTTATTAATGATTTATTGTCTCGTAAAAATTTTTCGAATAAGGCCTCTGCTTCATCGACCTTTGAATCGTTAAGCAATGATACTACCGGTTCATACCAATAGATGCTAGGTGAATCATTTGATTCAGGAGATGATGGAGCATCTGATTTATCGTTCTCAGTTGCTTCTATAATTGGTTGAGTCGGGCTCTTAATATCGCTGGCTTCAATAGCGAATGGCCCTGCATTTACTTTTAAATTCTGAGAAAAAACTAATTTATCAAACAAGGACCTCAATTGTTGTCTAAAGATCACTAGCGCTGTAATACAAAAAATTGGCCATAATCCCTCTTTGATTGATGTAATAGCCGTATTGATTATTGATGATATTTCCTTATCCATAATAACCTCTATATTATACAATTGATTTTACAATATTGGCCACGAATTCGATATCATTGACTGCACATTCGAAGGACATGTTATCCTTAGTTACTCTAATCTGATTGTTAGGGATTCTAGATACGTCTCTAACACTATAAGTGTTGTCAATGCTTACGAGCCATTTTCCATCAGTAATGTTCTTGAACTCAAGTTCAGCTATATATGTTACGGAGGGTTCTTCAATTATTGTAGGTGCTGACATATCTTGAGGTAATATTTCTTTATCAAAATACACAGTACCATTTTTATATAGCTGTTCATTGCTTATTTTAAGCCTTGGTAAAGGGACGATATCACTTTTACCTGCTTCATATTTTTCACCGCTTCCATCAACTAGCCATTTTAGCGATACCTCAGTCTCCAACGCACATGCGATGACCCAGTCTGAGGGAAAAATATCACGCATATATCGTGTAGCCATGGTGCTCTTTGATACGCCCAGGTGGTCGCAAAGTGCCTGTCGTGTAGTAAACCCGTACGCCTCAACCAAGCGTTCGATGACTTTCTTACCGCCGCTACTGAAATCCACAAGACCTCCAAAGCAATCTAAATACGTTGACAGATTCCAAAAGCGATCTTAAAGTTGAACTCGAAGTGTTCTTTTGGAGCCTTCACTACTACTCACGAGAAACAACGGCTCGCCACAAGCCGCACTGAAAAAGGAATGTTGCACCATGATCCCAAACATTTCAATCACTCTGAATACACCGCACGTCACAATTGAACGTTATAGCGAACTTACGGGCCTTCCGGTTGATACGATCAATGACATGTTAGCTGATGGGCGTCTTCCGCGGCATCGTCTCCGCAAAGATAAGAAGCGCGAAAAAGTCATGATTAACATGGCTGCATTGACAGTGGATGCACTCTCGGCGTGAAAAGCCTGTACCTGTCTTATGGTTCTATTTTGCGATAAGTTCGATGGAGAGAACTATGTTTGATTATAGGGTTTCCAAACAAAAACATTTTGATGAAGCTTGTCGCACTTTCGCTTTACGTCACAATATGGCGAAGCTGGCAGAACGTGCAGGCATGAACGTTCAAACCTTGCGCAATAAGCTCAACCCAGAGCAACCGCACCAGCTCACAGCTCCGGACATATGGCTGCTGACCGACCTCACCGAAGACTCAACACTGGTTGATGGGTTTCTGGCGCAGATTCATTGCCTGCCATGCATACCTACCAATGAAGTCGCACGGGAGAAAATGCCGCAGTACGTCCTGAAAGCCACCGCTGAGATCGGCCGTGTCGCAGCCAGTGCGGTTTCTGGTGTTCAACTGAATGCGACCACCCGCCGGCAGGTGGTCGAAAGCGTCAACTCCGTTACTCGGCTGATGGCACTTACCGCGATTTCACTGCAGGCGCGTTTACAGGCTAACCCTGCAATGGCAAGTGTCGTCGATACCATGACAGGTCTTGGCTCTTCGTTTGGTCTGAGCTGAGGTGTTTATGCTGAACAATGAACCCTCATTTGCGTCGCTTCTCGTTAAGAAAAACCCAGGAATGCACTTCGGTCATGGCTGGATTGCAGGCAAAGATGGCAAGCGCTGGCATCCGTGTCACTCGCAGACTGAATTGCTGGCTGACCTGTCAACCGTCAAACAGGGGAAACCATGGCTATTGAAGGTGCTGCAACGACTCGCACGATCAGCCCAGGTGAGCGCTATGAAGGGTTGAACCACATAGCGGAATTAAGGGCAAAGGTATTTGGAATTAACATTGAGTCAGAACTTGAGAGGTTTATTTACGAAATGAGCGACCCACGGGACGCAAATAATAAACAGAACAAGCGCGCATTAGCCGCCATATTTTTTATGGCTAACATTCCGGCAGAGCGTCACGGCGTCAAAATTAGTGAGCTGACGACTGACGAAAAGCGGGAGCTGATTAAAGCAATGAATCATTTTCGTGCAGTGGTGAGCTTATTTCCCAAACGGCTAACCATGCCGAATTAACCCAAAACAGAAATTAATGGCGTAAACCCGCCGGGCATTCTTTTGCCCAAATTCAGGAGAATTGATTATGCGAAATAGTGAAACCAGTACCACTAAAACCGGTCCAGATGATGCCGGTTTGTTCCAACTGTTTAACGAGACTCGCCTGGATGAGCGTAAAAGTTGCGCCTTTGCCGTTTCCATGCGTATGGAGGCACTGGCTATCCACATCCTGAAAGAGGGAATGAACGGGGTGGAGGCGGCAGAACTGCTGCGCCGTGAAGTAGCCCGTTATGAAGCCGAATCACGCGGAGAGTGGCACTGATGGCAGATTCCATGGATCTCGTACAGCAGCGCGTCGAAGAAAATCTGCAGCGCCATATCCAGAACGCTCGTACACGAAAGCCGGGCATTGCCCGCGTTCTTTGCATCGACTGCGACGCGCCAATTCCAATAGCACGCCGACAAGCCATTCCGGGCGTGCAGTGCTGCGTGACGTGCCAGGAAATCGCAGAACTGAAAGGGAAGCACTACACCCGAGGCGCGCTGTGAGCTTTGGAGTCTGTCAGTGATGCCTGAGTTAACAAAAGACAACGGTGGCCCGACTGAGGCCGCCGGGGTTTTCTCATGGAATGCCCCGAAAAAAGCAGTTAATCCCTATCTGGACCCGCCGGATGTTGCGCCGGTTTCCACGCTTTCAAACCTGATCACTCTCTACGCTGCGGACAACGAGCAGGAAGAACTGCGCCGTGAGGCGCTGAGTGATGAGGTCTGGGATCGCTATTTCTTCAATGAATCCCGTGATCCTGTTCAGTGTGAAATGGAACAGGACCAGCTCATTAGCCGCGCCAGAATGGCTCGTGAGCAGCAGCGCTTTAATCCCGATTTAGTCATTCTGGCTAACGTCAACGCCGAACCCGTCCACGTCAGCAAACCTCTGCTGGAAAGGATTAAATTCTTCCAGGGACTGGGAAGGCCGAAGGCATATTCCCGCTATCTGCGCGAAACCATCAGGCCGTGTCTTGAGCGAGTGGAGCGTGTGCGTGAAAGTCAGGTGTCTGCTTCGTTCCGGTTTATGGCGAGTCATGAAGGGCTGGAAGGGCTGCTGGTTCTACCGGAAATGAATCAGGAGCAGGTCAAGCGTTTATCCACACTGGTTGCGGCTCACATGAGCCTCTGTCTCGATGCCGCCTGCAGCGATCTGTTTGTGACTGATGACGTCAAGCCGGAACAAATCCGCCAGTCATGGGAAAAGGTGGCCGCTGAGGCTATGCGCCTTGATGTGATTCCACCCGCCTTTGAGCAGCTGCGCCGCAAGAAACGCCGTCGTAAGCCGGTGCCTTATGACCTGATTCCGGGTTCGCTGGCGCGTATGCTGTGTGCAGACTGGTGGTATCGCAAGCTGTGGCAGATGCGCTGCGAATGGCGTGAGGAACAGCTGCGCGCTGTTTGCCTGGTTAACAGGAAAGCGTCCCCATACGTCAGCTATGAAGCCGTGATCCACAAACGCGAGCAGCGCCGCAAATCACTGGAGTTTTTCCAGTCGCATGAGCTGGTGAACGCCGACGGTGACACGCTGGATATGGAAGACGTGGTTAACGCCAGCAGCAGTAATCCGGCGCACCGCCGCAATGAAATGATGGCCTGCGTAAAAGGTCTGGAGCTGATCGCAGAAATGCGCGGCGACTGCGCGGTGTTCTATACCATCACCTGCCCATCACGCTTCCACGCAACCCTGAACAACGGCAGACCTAATCCGAAGTGGACCAGCGAAACGGTCCGGCAGAGCAGTGATTATCTGGTCGATACCTTCGCCGCTTTCCGCAAAGCCATGCACAAAGCCGGTCTGCGCTGGTATGGCGTGCGCGTTGCCGAGCCGCATCACGATGGCACCGTGCACTGGCATCTGCTGTGCTTCATGCGCAAGAAAGACCGCCGCACCCTCACTACACTGCTGCGTAAATTTGCCATTCGTGAAGACCGCGCCGAGCTGGGCAACAATACCGGCCCGCGATTCAAATCTGAACTTATCAACCCGCGCAAAGGCACGCCGACCAGCTACATCGCCAAATACATCAGTAAGAACATCGACGGGCGCGGACTGGCGAAAGAGATCAGCAAAGAAACAGGCAAATCACTACGGGACAGCGCCGAGCACGTCAGCGCCTGGGCATCCCTGCACCGCGTCCAGCAGTTCCGTTTCTTCGGTATTCCAGGGCGTCAGGCTTATCGCGAGCTGCGCCTGCTGGCAGGCCAGGCCGCGCGGCAGCAGGCAGATAAAAAAGCCGGTGCGCCGGTACTGGATAACCCGCGACTGGATGCGGTACTGGCTGCCGCCGATGCTGGATGTTTTGCCACCTACATCATGAAACAGGGCGGCGTGCTGGTCCCGCGTAAACATCACCTGGTCCGCACGGCCTATGAGCTTAACGACGAGCCATCTACCTATGGCGATCACGGCATCCGTATTTATGGCATCTGGTCCCCGATTGTTGAGGGCCGGATTTGCACGCACGCGATGAAGTGGAAAATGGTCCGTAAGGCCGTTGACGTTCAGGAGGCGACAGCCGACCAGGGCGCTGGTGCCCCTTGGACTCGTGGCAATAACTGTCCCCCTGTGAAAAAAATGAACTATTTTGAGTCGGATTTAGCAAGTGAAGAGAAGCCGGAACCGCTGCCAGACTTCAATAGCATGAGCCGAAAAGAGCTACGGGAGCTAAATGCGAGGCTGCGACAGGTAAGACCGAAGCGGCGGAAGGGTTACAAACAGGAAATTAACGATCAGCTGCGCCTGCAGCTTGAACATGAGTTGAAGTCCAGAGGGTTTGACGGTAACGAGCAGGAGATTGATTTACTGCTACGTGGCGGAAGTATCCCATCGGGGGCAGGTCAACGTCTTTTCTACCGAAACCAGCGTCTGCAGGAAGATGATAAATGGCGGCAGTGGTACTGAGATGGTAAGGAATCAAGGCTATTTGTTAATCAGTGGGTTAGCTGACTAAAAAAATGTTTCAGCTTTAAATACACATGATGTACTGTATATATAAACAGTAATATTGGGAGGGGGTTGTGAACGATTTGTTCATGGAATCACTTGCACTGCAGCGGATAGAACTTATGGCCCGGCTGGTTGCCAGCTCAGATTGTAGCGATGACGATAAGGAGGTTGCGATCTCATGGCTTTCGGAGCTAACAAGCGATCTGGTTACCAGGCTGAATGAGTGTGGAGTAAGTAAAGATGAGAGCATGCATTAGCTAATTCCCTCAATAAATCAACCTGTAAAGCATGCGTTATAGCATGATTTTTATACATTTTGTTGAAGTTAACACAATTTAGCGTTATGCTTTATAAATTGAATTTAAGGTTTTGGGGAGTTAGAGGCGGCCCCCCGAAAGTTGATACCGCCTAGTTGGTAACTTCGTCCCTTGACTGGAACTCCAACCGTGCCGGCTGTGAGGTCGGCTCTACTTTTTAGCTTTAGGCAATTCATACGTCAGATTTACATCGCGAGTGAGAATGTCTCTTGGGCCTTTCGACCTATCAAAGAAAAACCAAATATTAAATTTTCGTTCTGATGGCCATGTATCATGCATAAGTGAATCCCATCCAAGATACGATGCAACTTTGTTTGCGACCGCAAGTTTAGCCTCAGAGGTAGCTTTACCTTGATAGGCACACATGACTGCACCCAATAAGAAATCAGCAATTTGAATATGTTCTGAGGATTTTGAATCCTTGGTGACGACGCTTTTGATGATGTTTTTACGCCCGAACTTCCTTGCCAGAGTGTGGTTAGTAATTACTTCAAATGCCTCATCGGCTTTTTTGTACCGGGAGGGTAGTGGATCAACCTCTACACGGAACTCACATTCTCTGTTTGGATGTGCCTTTATAACGTTTCCAATCTTTGTTTCAATCAACTTACCAAAATGCTTTCGCATGGCAAGGTCGTAATCTCCACCATGGAACGATTTCTCTACTTTCGACTTCTCGACAACGATGCAATGGAACGCCAACCATTGATGTTTGAAGAACGTTTCGAGTAGTTCATGGTAAAAAGCTGCGTTTCGTTTTGAGCTCGCTTTTTGCCATTTGATCTCATCACTACAACTATGTTTTTCCCTAAGCTCTCGAATGATGCGCACGAAATCGCCACGCCTTTGATACTTCATCCATAAGCTGCCAAATCCATAAAACCGCTGGCCATCTATACCTGATTCATCACAGGCAACATGCCATATCAGCTTGCCAGGATCATTCGCTTCCATGTTTTTCCTTAATGAGTGAAGTTGAGATGTGTGTGTATGATTTAACCACATAGCTAAGTGGTTGATAAGGATCAGTTTTAATTTGAATGCGAGAAGGCAGCTTAACGCTAAGTTTAGACACTTTGGTTTTGCGTGATGGCTGGCGGGCTTCAAGGATGTTATGTGCATCAAAATCGCCGAAATGCGCATGGATTCGCATGATCCAAAAAGGCTCGTAACGGGTTGGAGCCATCAGAACTGGCGCGCTTTTCGGCCCGTCATGCATCTGCATGAGAACCACTACACAAAGCGGGCAGGCGTGGCGGGGATACGAGCGCGCGCTCGCCCTATGAGATACTTGAATAATATTTCGCGCGGTAATAAATTAGGATCACGATTTCTGCACATGTAAGGTGTTTTTATGGCCTGTAAGAGGGGAAAGGCTTCTCCAAATGCAAACACAGTTAGGCGGCTTTTTGCTAGTTCAGGGGGTTTTTGTCAAAATCCGCAATGTCTACAACCACTGTTTGTTGATGCTGGAGATAAAAATATAACAATCGGTGAGCTAGCTCATATTTTCAGTGCTATTGATAATGGTCCAAGAACTAATGTTGATCTTACTGACGAGGAACGAGGTCATTTCGATAATATCATTCTCTTATGTGCTAATTGCCATACAACAATCGATAAGGCGGAAGAACATTTTACAGATGAAATGATTAGGTCTTGGAAGAGTGAGCATATAGATAAAATCAATGCAACTTTTGATGTTAAAACATACGAGAGTCGAGAAGCTGTTAGAAGTGAGTTAGAAAAATATTATAGTGATAATTATATGATATTTTTAACATATGGACCAACTCCAGAAAATAGTATCAATCCAGAAGAGCCAAGTGCAGTGATTTGGTTGAAAAAAATACAATCTCATATATTGCCAAATAATAGAAAAATACAACGTCTTGTGGAAAAAAATTATCATTTACTAAATGAGCCTGAAAAGGTTGTTTTTTCAAGATTATGCCTGCATATTGATGATTTTGAATCAAAACACTTGGGTGTGACTGATGTTAATGGTAGTGTCTTCCCTGAAGAAGCGCAGGAACTTTTTAAAGGATGATGGAATGAGTATAAGCATGAGTTCAGGTTATATTTCTTGGATGGCGAAAGCTCTGAGTGAAAATGATAATGTTGCAAGTGTTACAGTTAAAGAAAATAGAACATTGCAAGTCATTACCACAAAAGGAAACATGTACTGTATTGGTGGAGTAAACACTGGAAGTATAAATTACCATGATTTATACGAATATTTAGAAGATAAAGATGTTGATCTTTTGTCAATTCAAGGTGGTGTTGATTTCATAACCGGTGATGCTTTGGATTTACTTGATAGTAAAAGTATTGGTTTTGATTCCTTTGGTCGTATTGCTGCATCATTGGAATATGATAGACCGCATGAACAACTTGATAAAGAGCACATGTTCATAAATAGAGTGTTCAGGCAGCATCAAGAAGTTAGTGCAGTGCGACGAGAAACAAATAAAAAATATCGACTTGAAAGGTATGGGTTGGATGATCTGCTAATTGTTGTAGTAAATGATTATGATATGACAGCGGAAGCTGTAAGAAATGCGATTGATATACATGGGGCTTGCGATATCGTCTTCTCATCCAATCCTAATGGAAGGCTGACATCACAATCTAAAGAAGCTGCGAAAAGTATGGGGCTTGAAATTTATAAATTAAAGGACTTGTTAATTAGGATTGCTAAAAAATGAACCTCCAAAGAGCCGTAACTTCGATCTATAACATAGTCCATTTACATTATCCATCTATTGTAAGTGTTTATATTTTTGGCTCTTCTTTAATTAACTTCAGTAAGGCTAACGATATTGATGTTCTCGTTGTTGGAAAGGATATTAATGGCACATTGCTTAGACGAGAGTTTAAAACACTAGATTTGTTTATTCCTATTCACTTGGTTGTGTTATCACATGATGAAGAAAATGAATTGCAATTTATAAAAGGTGTTGGAGCATTACCATTGCAATTCATTATTGAATATTTATGTAATTGATATGTTAAAAATCATCTTCTTTTTTATATTTAATAAAAGATAATCGTTTTTACAATGTATACGTTTCAAATTGAATTGGTTCTTCGTTTAACCATTTATTCACTTCCTGCAACCTTCTCTGCAAGGGGACTAACTCGTTCCGAACAAAAACGCTGCTAGCTTTCTCCACATCCCCAAAACCCCCAACATTACTCGGCATAATCCCCATCATCTGCGGCGGTACGCGGTGCGCTGCCATCATGTCATCACGGCTCACGTTCTTAATGTTCAGAAATTCATCCTTTGCCGCGACCTCTGACAGTGGGATGATCTGGATGCCGTCTTTTTTTCCGTTGGGGGAGTACATAAACAGGTTGCGGAAGTTCCCCGGCCCTTTGGCACTTTTCATCGCATGGCGGATGTTGTTCACGTCTTCTTGGTTTTGTGCCGCATCAGTCATGTACATGATGAACCCGGCGTGACTGCCATTGATGTAATACTTACGGCGAAACAGTGTGGCGGACTCATTAAGTAGGGCCGAGGGGATGGCGGACAGGTATTCCGGCAGGCCGTAAATCTCCTGGTTCAGGTCCGGCTCCATCAGGTGAAAGATGCTGCCTTTGGTGAACTCATACGGTTGTGTGCTCATGCCATACTGCACAAACCAGTAAGTATCAAGGTCAATTCCGCGCCGGGTATATTTCGCCAGCGATGGCTCCAGCGAGAGAATGCCGCCAAGCCGGTTGGTGCGCTTTTCCAGATAAGCGTTACCAAATACCAGATAATCCTGCACAAAACGGCTGAATGCCTGCTGACTTAAAAGCCGGTGAGGGATAAACGTGCTGGTCAGGATGTTGCGCTTAACGGCAATCGGTGAGCTGTGATGTACCGCGGCGCGGTAGGTGCGTGCCAGTCCGTCAAAGCTTATCGGCGGTTCGTACCAGCGATCCATCTGTACGCATTCCACATAATCCAGTAGTTCGCGGCGGTCCAGTACAGGAATGGGATCGCCAAAGCTGAACGCTTGGGTAGATGCTGAATCATTGTTTTGTACGTCAGGCGGCATGAAGTCCTGTACGGTGTTCTCAGTCATTAAAAAATCTCCACGATGTTAATGGTGTTTGCTGCCTCGCCCTGCAGCGGTTCGTTAAACAAAGCGTGCATCGTTGCCCAGGCCAGATCGGCGTGGCTGGCTTCTTCGCTGCGGCTGGCTTCATAGGTCGGACGGTTGCCGCTGGCGGTGGTGGCCCGGCGGATAGCCATGAATGACTGCGCGATGTCGGTATGACCGGCGTCAAACTCAATGCGGCGGTGGCTGATGATGTCGTATGCTTTGAGCACCAGGGCGTTTTTGACGTTGGGGTTATAGACAAACTCCCGGACGGCAGGGAAAAAGCCTTTGACGTTCTCATAAACGCCGTGACCGACGCCGGTGGAGTCAATGCCGATATAGGTCACGTTGTATTGCAGTGTGAGCTGGCGGATGGCTTCTGCCTGGGCGCGGAAGTCCATTCCCCGCCACTGGTGGCGCTCCAGTATGCGGAACTTGCCGCCGGGAACGGATGGTGGGGCGATAACGACGCACCCGGCGCTGTCACCGTTCTGGGTGCCTTTCGCAGGGTCATATCCGATCCACACCTCGCCCCAGCCAAACGGACGCAGCGCCAGTGCATGAAAATCTTCCCAGACCTCCCAGCTGTCCACCATGCAGGCCTGCAGGTCTGAAAGCGGGAACACAGACGCGAGATCGTCAATAAATTCACACATCAGCAGGTTCTGGTATTCGTCCGGGCTGTATTCCAGTCGCAGCTGGTCGAGGTCGAACAGGTTACAGCCCCCGCGCACGGCATCTTCCACCGTCACAATCTGCCGGAACTGACCATCAGCACAAAGCAGGCCAGCCGCCAGCGCCGAGTGGGTCAGGTCGATATCCACACGGTCCGTTTTTGAGCGACCACGGTTATACAGCGCGCCAGACCAGAAGGGATAGGCGCTGTGCGTCAGGCTGGACGGGGTGGAAAAATAGGTTTGCCGCCACTTTTTGTGCAGCGCCATACCCGAGGCGACTTTTCGCAGCTCCTGGAATTTCGGTATCCAGAAATATTCATCAAGGTACAGGTTGCCGTGGTAGCTCTGCGCGGTGCGGGCATTGGTCCCCAGAAAATAGAGTGTGGCACCGTTCGGCAGGACCATCGGATCGCCTTTAAGCTCTACATCGACCTCTTTGGCAAACTCAATGATGTACTGCTTAAACACGTGCGCCTGAGCTTTACTTGCTGACAGGAAAATTTGGTTGCGGCCAGTCACCAGCGCATCGATCAGTGCCTCACGCGCAAAGTAATACGTTGCCCCGATTTGGCGGGACTTCAGCACGTTGCGGATACGATGCTTTATCCCTGCTTCCCACCAGTGGCGCTGATATTCGAACATGCCAGCGCGGAAAATCTCTTCCAGCTTTTCGATCTGTTCGTTGCTGAACAGGTTTTTTTCAGGTGGTTTGCGGGGGCCGCGGTTGCGGTTTTCCACGTTCGGGTTTAAATCGGCCTCGTTGCCGCCGTTGTTAAATTTTCCGATGCGAGCGTGGCGCTCGGACTGGCGCGCCAGCAGGTCAATTTCCTTAAAATCCTTCCCTTCTTTTTGCTCCTTCATGATCAGCTGGCAGTACCGCGCGGCCGTGGTGAGCTGCATCTGGTCAAGCGGACCATAGCTGCCCCACTTATCGCGTTTTTTCCAGCTGTGAACGGTTGCGGCTTTCTCGCCCAGCATTTCTGCAATGCGGGCTATGCGGTATCCCTGAAAATACAGCAGTAGTGCCTGCCGACGGGGATCGAGCTCTGCGGGGGTCATCGTTTCCATGGGACAAACATACGGGCTTACCCTGAGCCTTTCCCCGGCTGGCTTTTGTGTGGTTTACCGCACAAGGTCTGCGCGTTGTTTCACCCCCTCCATCACAGTAACCATAAGGCCTCACTGAGTTATTTGATGGAGTCGCTCAAATGGCAGTTAAAGCAAAACGCTTCCGCATTGGTGTGGAAGGGGCAACAACGGACGGGCGCACCATCGAGCGTGCCTGGCTGGAGCAGATGGCGGCGAGCTATAACCCGCAGGTCTATACCGCGCTGATTAATCTGGAACACATCAAGGGCTACACCCCGGACAGTCCATTCCGCCGTTTCGGGACCGTGGATAAGCTGGAGGCTGAAGAAATTGCGGATGGCCCGCTGAAGGGGAAAATGGCCCTGTATGCGTGGATCACCCCGTCAGCTGATCTGGTGGCGTATACCCGCAAGCTGCAAAAGCTGTTCACCTCCATGGAGGTCAATACCAGTTTTGCTGATACCGGCAAAGCGTACCTGGTTGGCCTGGCAGCGACTGACGACCCGGCAAGCCTGGGTACAGAAATGCTGCAGTTTAGCGCCAGCGCCAAAAGCAACCCGCTGGCAGGACGCAAACAGAGCCCGGAAAACCTCTTTACTGCCGCAGAAGAGACGCTGATCGAGTGGGAAGAGGTCCAGGGCGAAAAAACCTCCCTCTTTGCCCGCGTCACCGCGATGTTTACCAAAAAAGAGCAAACCGATGATGCGCGTTTTTCTGATGTGCATCGTGCCGTTGAGCTGGTCGCCACCGAGCAGCAGAACCTGAGCGAACGCACCGATCAATCCCTGTCCGCGCAGGATAAGCGCCTTGCTGCGCTGGAAACCTCCCTGCAGGAGCAGCAGACCGCTTTTGCGGAACTGGAGCAGCAACTGCAACAGGAAGACAGCCGCAAAGATTATCGCCAGCGCGCGCCGGGCGGTAACGCACCGGCAGGCACCCTGACCAATTGCTGATGGAGCATAAGAACTAATGAAAAATAAAACCCGTTTTGCCTTTAACGCCTACCTGCAGCAACTGGCACGCCTGAACAATGTGGAAGTGGAAGAACTTTCCAGCAAATTCACCGTTGAGCCGTCGGTGCAGCAGACGCTGGAAGACCAGATCCAGCAGTCCGCGGCATTTCTGACCATGGTTAACGTGATTGGTGTGGCGGAGCAGTCAGGCCAGCTTCTGGGCCTGGGCGTCGGCAGCACCATTGCCGGGACCACTGACACGACCACGAAGGAGCGCGAGCCAACCGATCCCACTGAGATGGTGGATGTTGAGTACAAATGCGAACAGACCAACTTTGATACGGTGCTGACCTACGCAAAACTGGATATGTGGGCGAAATTCCAGGATTTTCAGGTACGCATCCGTAACGCCATCGTGAAACGTCAGGCGCTGGACCGCATCATGATTGGATTTAATGGCGTGAATCGTGCCAAAACCTCAGACCGTGCCGCCAATCCGTTGCTGCAGGACGTTAGCAAAGGCTGGCTGCAGAAGGTCCGCGAAGATGCCCCGGATTGCGTGATGGGCAGCACCACGGCAGAAGATGGCACTACCACCGCAGACCCGGTGAAGGTAGGCAAGGGCGGTAAATATGCCAACCTGGATGCGCTGGTGATGGATGCTGTCAATGAGCTGATTGACCCTATTTTCCAGGATGACGCCGAACTGGTCGTGATCTGTGGTCGTGAGCTGCTGTCCGACAAGTATTTCCCGCTGGTCAATAAGGACCAGGCAAACACGGAGGCGCTGGCTGCTGATCTGATTATCAGCCAGAAACGCATGGGTGGCCTGCAGGCTGTCCGCGCCCCGTCATTCCCGGCTAATGCCGTGCTGATCACCCGTCTGGATAACCTGTCCATCTACTGGCAGGAAGATACCCGCCGCCGTTCGGTCATTGATAACCCGAAACGCGATCGCATCGAAAACTTCGAATCCGTCAACGAGGCGTATGTGGTGGAGGATTACCGCTGCGTGGCACTGGTGGAAAACATCACCATCGGCGACTTCAGCGCCGGAGCAGGGGAGTAACGCATGAGCCTGAGTCCCGCACGGCAGCACCGCCTGCGCGTTCAGGCTGAACAGGCCGCCCGTCAGGGCGGCAGTGTTCGCCATGCGTCGGGGTATGACCTGATGCTGCTGCAGCTGGCAGAAGACCGCCGCCGCCTCAAGGGTGTGCAGTCCACCGTGAAAAAGGCACAAATCAAGGTGGAGCTGTTACCCAAATATACCGCCTGGGCGGATGGCGTGCTGGCAGCCGGTGGAGCGCAGCAGGATGACGTGCTGATGTTTCTGATGCTCTGGCGTATCGATGCCGGTGATTTTGCCGGTGGCCTGCAGATTGCGGCGCACGCGATCAAGCATGGCTGGGTGCTGCCGCAGGCGCTGGGCCGCCGAAATGTGCAGACCGTTGTTGCTGAAGAGCTGGCAGATCAGGCGGAGGCCGCGCAGCGCATGAAAGCTGAATTCCCTGCTGACGTGCTGCTGCAGGCGCTTTCGCTGACGGATGCTCTGGACATGCCGGACCAGTCCCGCGCCCGACTGCATAAAGCCATTGCCGCTGTGATCTGCGAGTCCCGCCCTGCCGCAGCACTGAACCACTACACGTTTGCGCTGCAGCTCGATCCCCGCTGCGGCGTGAAAAAAGACAAAGAGCGGCTTGAGCGCCATTTGCGTAACAGCCACTAACGGAACGTGCCCCGCGCACGGGCGGCACGGGATGGCGACAGGCAGCGCCTTATCAAAATCCCGTTCACCGCCCACCTTTTCAGGAGAAAACCCGCATGAAGTTTGTTGCGCCAGAACAGGCGCCAGAACAGGCGGAGGTCATCAAAAACACCCCATTCTGGCCCGATGTGGATTTGTCGGATTTTCGCAGTGTGATGCGAACGGATGGCACGGTGACGTCGCCGCGTCTCGGGCAGCTTATCCGGTCTGCGATGTCGGAGGTTAACGCAGAGCTGTACGAATTCCGCAAGCGCCAGCAGGCGCTGGGGTTTCAGACCCTGGCAGACGTACCGGCGGAAGAGCTGGACGGCAAAAGCGAGCGCATCCACCACTACCACAACGCCGTGTATTGCTGGGCGCGTGCGCAGGTGAATGAGCGTTATCAGGACTACGACGCCACGGCATCCGGCGTCAAACGAGGCGATGAGCTGGCGGAGGCCAGCGGCGATCTGTGGCGCGATGCCCGCTGGGCGATCAGCCGGGTGCAGGATGCGCCCCACTGTAAGGTGGAGCTGATCTGATGAAAGTGCGTGCGTACCAGGGTGACACGGTGGATGCGCTTTGCTGGCGTCATTACGGGCGCACGCGAGGCGTCACGGAGCAGGTACTGCAGGCAAATCCGGGGCTGGCTGAGCATGGCCCTTTTTTACCTCACGGGCTGCAGGTGGAGCTGCCGGATATTGCGACCACTACCACGGTGCAGACCGTCCAGTTATGGGACTGAATTATGACCCTTGAACGGATCAGCGCCTTTATTACGTACTGCATCGCTGTACTGCTGGCGTGGATGGGCGATTTATCGCTGAAAGACGCCTCTACGGTGGGCGGCGTGCTGATTGGTCTGCTGATGCTGGCGATCAACTGGTACTACAAACACAAAACCTATCAGCTGCTACGCGGCGGGAAGATAACCCAGGGGGAATATGAATCCTTCAATCGTTAAGCGCTGCCTGGTGGGTACAGTGCTGGCCATCGCTGCCACGCTGCCCAATTTCCAGCAGCTCCACACCTCAGTGGAGGGGCTGCAGCTGATTGCTGATTACGAAGGGTGCCGACTGCAGCCGTACCAGTGCGACGCAGGCGTGTGGACCGACGGCATCGGTAACACGTCCGGCGTGGTGCCGGGAAAGACCATCACAGAGCGGCAGGCGGCGGGGAACTTCATCACTAACGTATTACGGGTAGAAACCGCGCTGGCGCGGTGTGTCCTGGTGAGCGTGCCGCAGTACGTTTATGACGCCCTGGTGTCGCTGGCGTTCAACGTCGGCACGGGCAATGCCTGCAGCTCAACCATGGTGAAGTTTATCAATCAGAAGCGCTGGCGCGATGCCTGCTATCAGCTGCCGCGCTGGGTATATGTCAAAGGCATATTTAATCAGGGTCTGGATAACCGCCGCGGGCGGGAGCTGGCCTGGTGCTTGAAAGGAGCATAACGAAATGAAGAAGACGTTTATCAGTGGGTTGCTTTCGGTGCTGTACGCGGCGTTGATGATTTTAAGTCTCTTTGTCCCAAACGGCATGGCCTCGGCGCTGGTCACCGCATTGACCTGGGGCGCCTGTTTGTTGGTCTGGGTGGCGGTGCTGCTTTGCCTGGCTGGGTGGTATGCGGGTGGCATTCATCGGGAAGAGGCAACGCAGGCGCTGACCCGCTTTTTCAGTACGCCAGGAAACCCGGTGATCAGATGGGCCAGGCGTTCACTGCTTGTGATTTTTCTCGCCTTTACGGGGCACGTTGTCACCCTGGCATTTTATCTGCTGACGCTGGTCGCGATTAAGGTCCCGCGTGCGCAGGTTGTTGATGCGCAGCCGGTGACGGTATGACGCGCGCGCTGGCGGTTATTCTGGCGCTCGTACTGGCAGCGCTGGGCTGGCAGTCATGGCGACTGAATGAGGCCAGCCACACCATCGATCAGCAAGGCGGGGACCTGAAAACGGCGGGCGACAAACTGGCAAAATCGAACAGCCAGCTGATCGCCCTGTCCATCCTGTCCGAAACCAACAACCGGGAGCAGACGCGGCTTTACGCGGCGGCAGAAAGTACAAACGCGCTGCTGCGAAGCCGTCAGCGCCGGATTGAGGAGCTAAAACGTGAAAACGAGGATTTGCGCCGCTGGGCTGGTACTCCTTTGCCTCCTGACATTATCAGGATGCGCGAACGTCCGGCCCTCGCCGGAGGTGCAGCTTACCGTGAATGGTTGTCCCGGGGTGACGCAGTGCCGCCTGGAAAAGTCAGCGGCCAGCACTAACGGCGATTTGCTGGCTGCGCTGGATGAGGCGGAGGCGGCCTGGTCGATCTGTGCTGACAAGGTGGACATGATAATTTCCTGCCAGGAGCGAAACAGTGAACAAACCTCAGTCCTTACGCCTCGCCCTGAATAAAGCCGTGGCGTATGTCCGGGACAACCCGGACAAGCTGCATTTATTCGTGGATAACGGATCGGTGGTGGCGACCGGCGCAGCGTCGTTGTCCTGGGAGTATCGCTATACCCTTAACGTGGTGGTCGTGGATTTCAGCGATGATCAGGGATTACTGATGGCTCCTGTGCTGGCCTGGCTGATGGAGAATCAGCCCGATGCTATCCATAACCCGGAGCTGCGCGAAAAACTGTTTACGTTTGAGGTTGATATCTTGCGCAATGATATCTGCGATATCAGCCTGAACCTGCAGCTGACAGAGCGCGTGATCGTCAGTGCTGATAGTGACGTGTCCAGTGTCGAAGCGGTGCCGGAACCGGACGAACCGGACGAAATGTGGGCGGTGCGCCGTGGCTGAGCTGCAGGAAGTTGACGCTTGGTTAGATGCGCTGCTGGCGGGGCTGGAGCCAGCAGCACGTAAGCGCATGATGCGGGAGCTGGCGCAGCAGCTGCGCCGCAGCCAGCAGAAAAATATCCGGATGCAGCGTAACCCGGACGGGACAGCATACGAACCACGGCGGGTAACAGCCCGAACGAAGCAGGGCCGCATCCGGCGGCAGATGTTTGCAAAACTCCGCACCGCAAAATACCTGAAAGCCGTCGCCAGCCCGGACTCTGCCAGTGTCGAGTTTGAGGGCAGAGTGCAACGTATTGCCCGCGTTCATCATTACGGTCTGCGTGACCGTATCAGTGACAATGGTCCGAAGGTTCGATACGCGGCCCGTCGTCTTTTGGGGGGGAATGATGAGGTGGAATCTATCACCCGCGAAACTTTATCGCGTTGGATTACCTAATATTAAACATCTTTTGATTTATTTTTGGCATTCCCTAAAGCTTCAATAAGACTTGCGATTATTTTTTCTTGAGGCAAAGTTGGGGTTTTTTCGAAACTGACATTATGGTCTCTCAAAGATGATAAATATTGTTGGAATTGAGCTTGGTCACCTTTGCTAAGGATGAAAGCTATTTTTTGGTTGTCGAAGTCAGTACCTAATTGCATGTGATATCTTATAAAGACTAAAATGGATTTCATTACGAAACCAATAAATAATATCAACGAGAAACTTAGTAAAACTGATGCAATTGATGCGGAGATTTTTTCTGAAGGGCTGTTATTGGCGATAAGACTATTGAGAACTGAAGCTTTGAGCTGTGATTCAGCAATATTACTGTGTTGATTTATTTCATTAGAAGTTAGATTGCTGATTTTAGATAGCGCTTGAAAGGATTCTTTAAATTCTTTTAGTGCTGCTTCAGTTTTTGCTTTTTCGGAAATAGTATATAGGTAGTTTGTAAGATCACTAATCGGCGATTGGTTTGTTTTAATGTAATAGGCGGCTCCCGCTACAATCGACGCTGCAATCATCATGGAATATATCAAAATGATAACTGTCATTCTGGATTTGCTTGCTCTTTTCTCTAATACTTTTAATATTTCTTGATATTCAGGTGTACGATTTTTTTGAGTATCTGGTGTCTCTTGTTGAACTGACATAAAAGCTTCCCCAAAATTTTTATCCATCAATTGTGTCAGTAACTATACAAACCATCCAAGGAAGATTTCAATCGTTTAAATGGCATTATTTCCCTATGAATGCACAATTAACCGAAATCATGCGCCTTATCACCAATCTGATCCGCACAGGAACTGTCACGAATGTGGACCGGGACAACTGGCTATGCCGGGTGAAAACAGGCGACCTCGAAACCAACTGGATTAACTGGCTGACCTACCGCGCAGGTAAATCCCGCACCTGGTGGTGTCCGTCACCGGGGGAGCAGGTGGTGCTGTTCAGCCTGGGCGGCAATCTGGAAACAGCGTTTGCGCTTCCGGCCATCTACTCCGACGCGTGCCCTCCGCCGTCAGACTCTGAAAGCGCGGACGTGACCGCGTACGAGGATGGTGGCTGGTTCGAATACGACCCGGCCACCGGGCGTTGGATTATCCGGGGCGTTAAAGCCGTGCTTATCGAATCCTCGCAGCTAGTTTCCTGCAAAACAGAGGAGTTTGTGCTCGAGGCTGACACGACCCGTATTAACAGCAACGTGATCCTGAATGGCGACGTCACCCACGGCGGCGGAGCGATGACGTCAAACGGCATTGTGGCCGATAAGCATAAACACCCTGGCGACAGCGGCGGAACAACGGGAGATCCAATTTGACGCTCTATATCGGGATGAATCGCGATACCGGCCAGGCCATTACGGAAACGGACCACCTGCGCCAGTCCGTGCGGGATATTTTACTGACGCCGCAGGGTAGCCGTCTTGCCCGTCGGGAATATGGTTCCCTGCTGTCCGTGCTGATTGACCAGCCACAAAACTCGGCGTTGCGCCTGCAGATCATGGCGGCGGTATACGTCGCGTTGCAGCGCTGGGAGCCGCGGCTGCAACTCGACACCATCACGATTAACAGCAGCAGCATGGATGGCGCAATGGTGATTGAGCTGGCAGGCCAGCGCAATGACGGTGTGCCGGTATCGCTGTCCGTATCGACAGGAGCAACTAATGGCCGTTATTGACCTTTCCCAGCTGCCGCCGCCGCAGATCGTGGATGAGCCGGATTTTGAAACCCTGCTGACAGAGCGTAAGGCGGAGTTTGTCGCACTCTATCCGGCAGAAGAGCGGGAAGCCGTGGCACGAACGCTAACGCTTGAGTCAGAGCCGATCGTTAAAACGCTGCAGGAAAACGTGTACCGGGAGCTGCTGCTGCGCCAGCGGATTAACGAGGCGGCACGGGCCGTCATGGTGGCCTATTCCGGCAATGATGACCTGGATAATTTAGGCGCTAACAATAACGTGCAGCGCCGGGTGATCACCTCAGCAGACAATACCACCACGCCACCCACTGAGGCGGAAATGGAATCGGACGCGGATTATCGCCAGCGCATTCCTGCCGCATTTGAAGGGATGAGCGTTGCCGGGCCGGTTGGCGCGTATGAATTTCACGCGCTGAGCGCCGATGGCCGTGTGGCAGATGCATCAGCATTCAGCCCGGCACCGGCGGAAGTCGTGGTGACGATTCTGGCCCGCGACGGTGATGGCACTGCGCCGGATGACTTGTTGCAGGTAGTTGGTGTTGCACTGAATGATGAGGCCGTGCGGCCTGTAGCGGACCGGGTGAGCGTCCGCTCTGCTGAGATTGTCCGCTATGAAATCGACGCGGTTCTGTATGTCTATCCCGGCCCGGCAAAGGAACCCATCCTCGCTGCCGCGAAAGAGCAGGGCACAGCATACATCAATGAGCAGCGTCGCCTGGGGCGTGATGTGCGGCTGTCTGCGATTTATGCCGCTCTGCATGTTCAGGGCGTGCAGCGGGTTGAGCTGATGCAGCCCCTGGCTGACATGGTGATAGATAAAACGCAGGCGTCCTATTGCACCGATTTTAAAGCAGAAATTGGTGGCTCTGATGAATAGCCTGTTACCGCCGGGATCGTCGTCGCTGGAGCGCAGGCTGGCGCAGGCCTGTTCAGGTATCAGTGATTTAAGCGTGCCGTTGCGTGATCTCTGGAACCCATGGAAGTGTCCGGTGAAATTCCTGCCGTATCTGGCCTGGGCGTTTTCTGTGGACCGCTGGGAGGAAACCTGGACGGAAACCGCAAAGCGGCAGGCTGTAAGTGATGCGTTCTGGATACATCAGCGCAAGGGGACCGTGGCAGCGGTTAAGCGAGTGATCGAGGGGTTGGGCTACTCAATGACCATTGAGGAGTGGTGGGAGGTCGCCGACCCCGCCGGGACGTTCCGCCTTGAGATTGACCTGAATGATATCGGTATTACCGAAACGATGATTAAGGAGCTGGAGCGGATTATTGGCGATGCGAGGCCGGTCAGCCGCCACATTGCCCGCCTGTCACTGTCAGCGGGGACCACCGGACCGGTGTATACCGGCGCGGCCTCGTGCGGCGGGGAGGTTATCAGCGTGTATCCGCCGGAATATACGCCGGATGAGGCTGCCCGTTATGACGGCGGCGGGTTCCATTCCGGGTCAGTCACCTATACCGAAAACCCGCGCGGGGAAGACTCATATCGCTATGACGGTCGCACCTTTCACGATGGCCGTGGTGTTTACGCAGGAGAATAACATGAGTGCAATTAACGAACAGACAAAATGGGAAGATGAGGTTTACCTGCTGGCGCGCGAAGACCGGGTGGAGGGTGGGATTTATGGCCCGTCAAACAAACAGGCCCGGCAACTGGCGAACCGTACCCGCTATTTAAAAACCGCCGTTGAGTCGCTGCAGGACTACCGGGATTACACCTTCTTCATGACCCCGAATGACCCGGACGGCACCCTTGCGGGGCTTGCCGGTACGCCGGAAGGGAAACTCTTTCGCGTGGTGGTGCCTGACAGCGAGGGGCAACTGCTGGCCTTTATCTATTACCAGAAGCACAACGGCCAGGCGAACCGGCTGAATGCGCTGGCAAGCCAGCAGGCGATTACGTCCCTGCGCCAGCAGCTGGAGCAGGACACCGGCTCAGCGCTGGATGGCCTGACCGCGTTGCAGTCCGGTCTTCAGTCGCTGACGGCCGCCCTGATGCAGCTCGGTCTCGATGAGATGGCCGCGCAGGTGACCAGCATGGCCGCCTCACAAAAAAGTCAGTCAGACCAGATTCAGGCGCTGATGCTGGCGTTTCAGTCCGGTATGGGGGCGCTGGCTCTGGTGGAGGCCACCCCCGAAGAGGTGGAAAGTCATCAGCTGAGTAACCTCTATGCGTTCCAGGTGCTGGCCCGTCAGCTGCTCCCGCTCGACGGTTTCGACCCCTCAGCGGCAGGCACCGGCACGGGAAACCGGGAGGCGCAGGCGAAATATCCGGGCGTGTTTGCCTTCGGTGAGCCGCGCGGTCTGATTCGCCTGGACGTGACCTCCGACAGCGGCGCGCCGACCAGCAAGGACAACCCGGTTAACGGCAACTTAAAGGTGGACGTCGACGGGGAGATGTTTACGGCATACGTGTCCTTCAAGGTTCAGGGGGCGTCGTCGGCGGGGTATCCGAAAAAGAACATGAAATTCGAGCTGTTTGCCGACGCGGCACATACCGAAAACGTCAGCCTGAAAATCGGCGATGTGGTGCCGAAGGACAAATGGATTTTCAAGGCGAACTGGATTGACTCGACCCACCTGCGCAATGTGCTCTGCTACAACCTGTGGCAGAAGGTGATGGCGACCCGCAGCGGCTGGCCGCGCCGGGATATTGATAACAGCTACGTGGGGAAACTGGGGGCCAGCGCCATTGATACCGGTGCCATCGGCTGCCCGAAGGGGTACGCCTGCGTGCTGTATATCAACGGTGAGTTTTACGGGATAGGGGATTTTCTCTACAACTCGTCGCGCAAGGATTACAACATCGCCAAAAACAGCCCGGAGCAAATCATGATTATCTGGGACGGGGCGATTAACATCCCGGCGCTCACGGATAACGGCACCTGGGTGATGGACTCACCCTCGAAACCCACGGCGGAAACGGCTGCCTGCCTCGACCGCTGGCGGGACTTCGCGCAGTCCGCACAGGACGCGTTTACCGCCGCCGCCGGTACACATCTGGATAAAAACAACGTGGTGGATTTCTACGTCTTCCTCAGCTTTATCTGCGCCCCGGACTGCGTACAGAAGAACACCACGTTTATCACCTGGGACGGCATGAAATGGTTTTTCATGCCCTATGACCTGGATACCACCTTTGGTCTGCATTACGCCGGGACGTCGATTGCCTATCCGCCAGACCTGAATCTGTTTGATAACGGTCTCGCCATGCAGGTCAACCGCACCTTCTGGAAGAAGGTCCGTACCACCTTCCAGGCGGAAATGAATGCCCGCTATGCGGAGCTGCGGGATAACGGTCTGTTTTCACAGCGCGGCGTGCTGGAGCTGGCCCGCGACCTGCTGGGGCGTTACACCCCGGAACTGATGCAGGCTGAATATGAAAAATGGCCGAATGTGCCCTCCCTGAGCATCACCAGTCTGGACCAGATGATGGACTGGACCCGACAGCGTATTGCATACCTGGACACTTTTTTCAGCTACCAACAGTAAGGACCCACCATGACCACGATTTTAGTCAAAGATGCGCTGCGGGCCTCCGTTGAGGCGGCTTCGGGCGGAAAACAGACGGTGCTGTATACCCCGAAGGGACAGCCGACCTTTGTGAATATTATCCCGAAGGTCAGTATCGAAAGCCTGAACCCGGCGCTGGGGATTTCCGGCGTACACCCGGCCTTTAAGCAGGGCGACAGGGAAATCCCGTACCTGTATGTCGGAACCTATCAGGGATGCGTGCTGAACGGTGAGGTCCTGAGTCTGCCCAGTGTGGATGCGAATGCCTGTAACGCAACCAGCGCCACCCTTTTCCCGTTACTGAAAGCGATGGGCAGCACCTGGCACGGCATGACGTCGGTCGAGTGGGCGCTGATGCAGGCGATGGCGGTGAAAAGCCGCTACAGTCCGCTGGGGGCTGATGTGTACGGCAAGTCCGCGCTGGACGCGACCCAGACCGGGCGCCGTATCGACGGCAAAGAGGCGGGCGATTTGTCCTCGCAGTCTCCGCGCATTTATACCGGCTCCGGTCCGGTCTCTTATCGCCAGGACAAAAAATACAACGGTATCAGCGACCTTGCCGGAAACGTCTGGGAGCGCACCTACGGCGCGCGCGTGGTGGGCGGCGAAATCCAGCTCTACGGGACCGGCAATGAGGCCGCGCTCGCCTCCTCCGCAGTGTTCAGTGCGCACGGCGCTGATGTGCCGGGCTGGTACGCCATCCATGCGGTGACCGGGGCCTTTATCACCCCGACACATACCGGGAACACCACCACGGCGGACTATGTGGCCACCACCCCCAACAGCGTGCGGGCGGTGACAAAGACCACCGGGCTGGCTGACAACGAGTTTTATCACCCTGCCTGGGGCGGGACCTTCGTGCAGCCGCAGAACACGCTGCCGGAAGCGGTAAAAAATCTTCTGGAGCTGTATGGCGTGTGGCCGTCCCTGACCGGTAAGGCGATTGTCCCGGCGGGGTCGACCGTCAACTACAACGCGGGCGCGACAAGCTGCATGCATCCGGTGCGCGGTAAGAACGATATTTTCCAGTTTGGCTTTGCCAACAATATCGAAGTGCTGAATTCCGAGATGGGGCTGCGCCCGGTGTATTACGCGCCCCTGAGTTAATCACGAGGCTTCCCCGCTCCGGCGGGGAAGCCCGCTATTACGGACTGCCTTATGAGTAAAAAATTCAGCGCCATACTGACCGCGCAGGGGGCTGAACGCCTGGCCGCTGCGGCGGTGAAGGGTATCCCCCTGGGTATCACTCACATGGCCGTCGGTGACGGGGGCGGCGTCCTGCCGGTGCCGTCCCCGGACCAGACCGCCCTGATTAACGAGCAGTACCGCGCACCGTTAAACCGGCTGGTTATCGCCGACCAGGCGGCAAATGTTATCCGCGCCGAAATGATAATGCCGCCGCAGGCCGGGGGCTTCTGGATACGCGAAGCCGCACTCTTTGACGAGACCGGCATCTGCCTGGCGGTGGCGAACCTGCCCGAATCCTACAAGCCGCTTCTGGCGGAAGGGTCGGGACGTTTTCAGGTAATTAATATCTGGCTGATGGTGAGCCAGACTGCCGATGTGCAGATGATTGCGGACCCGTCAGTCATCCTGGCGACGGTGGAAGAAGTCCGCCGGGCGGGGAACAACGCCAAAGATTATGCTGATGACATTGTTTCCACCCTGGAGAATGAGACAAGGGAGGCCATTGCATCAGCGGTCAGCACCGCCATTCGTGATTTCTGGGAAGCGGAAAACCCTGTCGGCACGGTCCGGTTTTACAGCCAGCATGTGGACCCGAATGAACGCTACCCGTGGTCAACGTGGACGTATACCGGTGAGAACAGAACCATCCGCGTGGCAAAAGCAGACGGTTCGAACGTCGGCGCCAACGGCGGCAGCGATACCGTAACCCTGCAGCGGGCTAATCTCCCCGCCGTGCAGATTGATGTAACCGGCTCAGCCTCTGAGGTGGAGGCGCAGAATCTGAGAACCGGCAGAGGCGGCGGACATAAGCACAAAGGCGGGATGGCGGGGCCAGGTGAGGCCTGGGACAGTAATTATATTGTGGGCTCCGATAATGACAGCCGCAGGACGCGAAACTATACCTCTGACGAGGGCGAGCACGACCACGAATACACGGTACCGGGTCACGGTCACTCAGTCAGCGGCAAAACCGATAACCTCGGCGAGAGTAAATCGCTCAGCGTGGTGGAGGCTCACACTCTGCTGATGTGCTGGAGCCGCGTTTCCTGATGGACAGGTAAAACCCCGAACAAATCAGCCCCGTAACGGGGCTTTTTTTCTGCCTGCGGTTGTATCAACCACGGTACAACTGGCATCAACGGCTTGCGGTGAATGATTTCCATACCATGGGTGAACCCCTAAACAGGAGATTCATTCCATGGCGCAAGACTATCATCACGGCGTGCGCGTTGTAGAAGTTAACGACGGCACCCGCTCTATCACGACGGTGAGCACGGCGATCGTGGGCATGGTGTGCACCGGCGATGATGCCGATGCCTCCATGTTCCCGCTCAATAAGCCGGTATTGCTTACCGATGTACTGACTGCCAGCGGTAAAGCGGGCGAGTCCGGCACGCTGGCCCGCTCACTGGACGCTATCGCAGACCAGGCAAAACCCGTCACCGTAGTGGTGCGCGTTGCCCAGGGCGAAACCGAAGCGGAAACATCCGCAAACATCATCGGCGGCGTGACCGCGGACGGCAAGAAAACCGGCATGAAGGCGTTACTTTCGGCGCAGTCGCAGCTGGGCGTGAAGCCGCGCATTCTCGGCGTGCCGGGACATGATACGCAGGCCGTATCCACTGAGCTGCTGAGCGTGGCGCAGAGTCTGCGGGCCTTTGCCTATATGTCGGCATACGGCTGTAAGACGGTGGAGGATGCGATCGCCTACCGCGACAACTTCAGCCAGCGTGAAGGGATGCTTATCTGGCCTGACTTCATCAACTTTGACACGGTGCTGCAGGCGGATGCGACCGCCTACGCCACCGCCCGCGCCCTTGGCCTGCGCGCCAAAATCGACGAGCAGACCGGCTGGCACAAAACCCTGTCTAACGTGGGCGTCAACGGCGTAACCGGCTTATCTGCGGATGTGTTCTGGGACCTGCAGGACCCGGCAACCGATGCCGGGCTGCTGAACCAAAACGACGTCACCACGTTGATCCGCAAGGATGGTTTCCGCTTTTGGGGTTCCCGCTGCCTCAGTGATGATCCGTTGTTCCAGTTTGAAAACTACACCCGCACCGCGCAGGTACTGGCTGACACCATGGCGGAGGGCCATATGTGGGCGGTGGATATGCCGCTTAACCCGTCGCTGGCCCGCGACATTATCGAAGGTATCCGCGCCAAAATGCGCAGCCTGGTGAATCAGGGCTACCTCATCGGCGGTGATTGCTGGATTGATGACAGCGTTAACGACAAAGACAGTCTGAAAGCCGGGAAGCTCTGGATCGACTACGACTATACGCCAGTGCCGCCGCTGGAAAATCTGATGCTGCGCCAGCGCATCACTGACCGTTACCTGGTGGATTTCACCACCCGCGTAAGCGCATAAGGGGGACCCATGGCCTTACCACGCAAACTAAAACACCTGAACATCTTCAACGCCGGTAACAGCTGGATGGGCATTGCCGAATCCGTCACCCTGCCGAAATTTTCCCGCAAGTTGGAGAACTATCGCGGCGGCGGCATGCCCGGTTCCGCGGGTATCGATCTGGGGCTGGATGATGGGGCACTGGATACGGAAATGACCATCGGCGGCACTGAGGCGCTGCTTTTTAAACAGATGGGCAAGGCCACGGTTGACGGGGTGCAGATGCGCTTCACCGGCTCTATCCAGCGCGATGACACCGGCGAGGTGCAGGCCGTTGAGTTGGTTGTGCGCGGACGCCACAAAGAGGTGGATTCCGGCGAGTGGAAAACCGGCGAGAGCAATACCACCAAAGTCAGCAGCGTTAACAGTTACGCGAAGCTGACCATTAACGGCGAAGTGCTCTATGAGGTCGATGTGATCAACATGATTGAAATTGTTGACGGCGTTGACCTGATGGAAGAGCACCGAAACGCCATCGGCCTTTAATGCAGCACTGGCGCGGGATGCCACGCCAGCCACCCCATAACAGGAAAAGAACATGAGTGAGAAAACAGAAGCAACGGTGAAGCTGGATAGCCCGATCACGCGCGGTGATACCACGATTACGGAAATTGTGCTGCGTAAGCCGCAATCCGGCGCGCTGCGCGGTACGCGACTGCAGGCGGTGATGGAGATGGACGTGGCCTCTATGATGACCGTGATCCCCCGCATCTCCACACCGACGCTGACCCCGCAGGAAATGGCGGACCTTGACCCGGCAGACCTGGCCGCGATGTCGATCGAGGTTGTCCTTTTTTTGTTGCCGAAGTCGGCGTTTGCCGATTTGCCGACAGCCTGATGGTAGATGACCTGGTGGCGGATATCGCCACGATCTTTCACTGGCCGCCGTCCGTCACTGACGTTATGCCGCTTACAGAAGTGCTGGAGTGGCGGCACAGAGCGATAATGCGAAGCGGGGCCAGCGATGAGTGATAAAAACCTGCGTCTGCAGGTGGTTCTGAATGCGGTTGATAAACTCACCCGCCCTTTAAAAGTTGCGCAGGCTGGCTCTAAGGAGCTGGCCTCCGCCGTCCGGCAGACCCGCGAACAGCTTAAACGGCTGAACGATGCAGGGGGCCAGTTAAAATCCTTCGATCAGCTGTCACAGAGCCTGAGCCGGACCAGTAACGAACTGGACCAGGCGCGGCTGCGTGCGCAGATGATGACCCGTGAAATGTCAGCCCTGGAATCCCCCACGAAAAAGCAGACGGCGGCGCTTGAAACGCAATGGCGGGCCGTGTCACGTCTGGAGCAAAAGCAGGGGCAGGAAACGCGGCAGATGGCGGCGGCCAGGGCGGAGCTGTACCGCCTCGGCATATCTGCGGGCGGCGGTGCCCGTGAAACAGCCCGTATTACCCGCGAAACGGACCGCTATAACAAGCAGCTGGCAGAGCAGGAACGACGGCTGCGGGACGTGGGCGAGCGCCAGCGTAAGCTGAATGCAGTCAGGGCCAAAGCTGACAAGATGCGCGACGTGCGTAACAGCCTGGCGGGGAACGGGGCCGGGATGATGGCCGCCGGGGTGACAACGGGCGCGACGTTGCTGGCGCCCATTCGCGCCTACTCGGAATCAGAGAACGCGGCTAACCAGCTGGCAGGCTCTATGATGGGGCCGGGCGGAAAGGTGGCGCCGGAGTTTGCGAAGCTAAACAAGCTGGCGATCGCCTTGGGTGACCGGCTGCCCGGCACCACGGCAGACTTTCAAAACATGATGACCATGTTACGCCGCCAGGGCATGTCTGCGCAGGTCATCCTGGGCGGGCTGGGTGAGTCGGCGGCGTACCTCGGCGTGCAACTGCAAATGGCCCCGACGGATGCGGCAGAATTTGCCGCGAAACTGCAGGACGCCACGCAGACCACCGAAAAGGACATGATGAGCCTGATGGACGTGATCCAGCGGGGTTATTACGCGGGCGTTGACCCGGGGAATATGTTGCAGGGTTTTTCAAAAATCAGCGCCGCGATGGACATTATCAAGCAGCAAGGCCTGGATGCCGCAAAAACATTCGCGCCGCTGCTGGTTATGGCTGATCAGGCGTCAATGACGGGAGAGTCTGCAGGTAACGCCTATCGCAAGATTTTCCAGGCCACGCTGAACAATAAAAAAATCAGTAAGGCGAATGATGAGCTGGCTGGAACGGGGATAAAGCTAAGTTTTCAGAATAGTAAAGGCCAGTTTGCGGGGCTGGAAAACCTGTATAAGCAACTGGATAAGCTGAATCAAATCACTGACGATGGAAAAAAACAGGCTGTCAAAGCAGCTCTTTTTGGTGATGACGCGGAAACCCTGCAGGCACTGAACATCATGATCACAAAAGGGATAGCGGGCTATCGTGAAACCGTCGCAAAACTGGAAAACCAGGCAACCCTGCGCGAGCGCGTCGATGCGTCTCTTAATACCCTGGGCAACAAATGGGAAGCCGCTGGCGGCTCCTTTACCAACGCCATGGCGAGCATCGGCGAAACTGTCGCGCCGGTACTGAAAAACATTGCGGACTGGCTGGGTAATCTGGCGTCCGCTCTGGATGGGTTTGTTAAGCGGCACCCGCAACTGACGGCTGCGCTATTTAAAATTGCGGCGGTGTTTGCTGTTGTCGCTACCGCTGCGGGCGTGTTGTCGCTGGCGCTGGCATCTATTCTGGGGCCGATGGCGGTAGTGCGGGTGAGTGCTGGGGGGCTGGGGATTAAGTTTGCCTCCGCTTTTGGTCTGATTAAGCAAGTCATCGGCGGTGCAGGACAGGCGGTCCTGTGGCTGGGCAGGTTGATGATGGCTAACCCCATTCTGGCGATAATTGGCCTGATTGCGATGGGGGCCATTTATATCTGGCAGAACTGGGAAACGCTGGGGCCAAAATTCAAAGCAATGTGGGATGCCATCTCATCCGGGGTATCCAGGGTATGGGCTGTGATTAAGCAGACCATCAGCAGCAAATGGGATGAAATTCTGAGTGATGTTGCCGCGCTGCCTGCGAAGTTTAAAGCGGTGGGCGGCGCGATAATTGACGGCATCCTGAGCGGTATCAATGAGAAGTGGGAAACGCTCAAGAGCAAGCTGGCATCGGTGAAAAGCTACCTGCCGGACTGGATGACCGGCGGAGACAAAACGCCAGGCGCACCCCAGCAAAAAGGCGCAGGCGGATTTTTCGCGGGGATGTATGACAGCGGCGGCTATATTCCACGCGGGCAGGTGGGCATTGCTGGCGAGAATGGCCCGGAGCTGATTAACGGTCCGGCCTATGTGACCAGTCGCCGGAGGACGGCAGCGCTGGCGTCAGTTGTCGCCGGAATGATGGGGGGAGCTATGCCCGCAGAGGCCGCGCCGCTTCATCCAATGAGCCTGTCGGCAGCCTCCTATCGCCCGGCAGCAGAAAAACCGGCAGGCTCGCGGCCGGTATTCCAGTTTGAAACCCAGGCACAAATTATTATCCAAGTGCAACCAGGGCAGAGTCCGCAGGATATTGCGCGGGAGGTTGCGCGACAGCTTGATGAGCGTGAGCGCCGCATGAGGGCTAAGGCCCGAAGCAACTTCAGCGATCAAGGGGGGTACGATTCATGATGATGGTCCTGGGCTTGTTTGTGTTTCAGCTGCGCACGGTTCCCTATCAGCAACTGCAGTATCAACGGAACTGGCGGCATGTGACCAACAACCGCGTTAATCGCCGTCCGACAACGCAGTTTTTGGGGCCAGATAACGATCAGTTGACGCTCTCCGGCGTCCTCATTCCGGAAGTGACCGGCGGCAGGTTGTCGTTGCTGGCGCTGGAGCTGATGGCGGAGCAGGGAAAGGCCTGGCCGCTAATCGAGGGCGGCGGGACTATCTACGGTATGTACGTGATTGAAAACCTGAGCCAGACGAAAACAGAGTTTTTCGCTAGCGGTGAAGCGAGAAAAATAGAATTTTCGCTGGGGCTGAAACGTGTTGATGAGTCGCTGTCCGAAATGTTCGGCAGCCTGAGTGACCAGCTTAGCAGCCTGCAGGACTCCGCAGCGGCAGCGGTAGGGAATATCAGAACCACGGTAGGAGGGTTATTACAGTGAGCGAGATGACTGATTTACTCAACCTCAGCAAGACCCCGGCCTTTCGCATCGTGATTGAGGGTAAGGATGCCACGCAGACGCTGGAAAAGCGCCTGCTGGGTATGACGCTGACCGACAACCGCGGATTCGAAGCTGACCAGCTTGATCTGGAGCTGGACGATGCGGACGGTCTGGTAATTATGCCGCGTCGTGGCGCGGTGATTTCTCTGGCGCTGGGATGGAAAGGCGCGCCGCTGTTTTCAAAAGGGAAGTTTACCGTTGATGAGATCGAACATAGCGGCAGCCCGGACCGACTGACAATCCGTGCCCGCAGCGCTGATTTCAGGGAGACGCTGAATGTACGGCGTGAAAAGTCCTGGCACAAAACGACGGTGGGCGAGGTTGTGAAGGAGATTGCTACGCGACACAACCTGAAGGTTGCTATCGGCAAAGATGTAGCGGAGCAGATGCTGGATCACCTGGACCAGACCAACGAAAGCGATGCCAGCTTTTTGATGAAGCTGGCGCGGCAGTATGGCGCGATTGCTTCGGTTAAGGACAGTAACCTGCTGTTTATCCGGCAGGGGCAGGGGAAAACGGCCAGCGGTAAAGCACTGCCGGTCATCACTATTACCCGCCGGGACGGTGACAGTCATCGATTCAGCCTGGCGGACAGGGGAGCGTACACTGGGGTGATTGCTCACTGGTTGCATACGCGCGAACCGGAGAAAAAAGAAACCACCAAAGTGAAGCGCCGCCGGAAGACGACAAAGCCAAAAGAGCCAGAAGCAAAGCAGGGGGATTACCTGATCGGGACGGATGAGAACGTGCTGGTACTGAACAGGACCTATGCGAACCGCAGTAATGCGGAACGCGCAGCAAAAATGAACTGGGAGCGGCTACAGCGCGGCGTGGCGTCATTTTCCCTGCAGCTGGCAGAGGGCCGCGCGGATCTCTATACGGAAATGCCCGTGAAGGTCACCGGCTTTAAACAACCCATTGATGATGCGGAATGGACCATCACGACGTTAACGCACGCGGTAAACCCGGATAGTGGATTTACGACCAGCATCGAGCTGGAAGTGAAAATTGATGATTTAGTAATGGACTGAGGTTTTCAAAAGAGAACTTAAAGTTCACAAAATGAAATAATGTTGTATCATTATTGCGATTTCAGCAAAAATGGCGGGGACGTAAAATGATGATTTGCCCATTATGTGGAAGTGCAGCCCATACTCGCAGCAGTTTCCAGGTCTCTTCAATGACCAAAGAACGTTACAACCAGTGCCAGAATATCAACTGCAGCCATACGTTCGTAACGCATGAGACTTTTGTTCGCTCAATTTCTACACCTAAAGAGGCCCATCCTGTGCAGCCTCACCCCACAAATTCAGGCCAGGCTGCGCTGGCTCTTTGAGGCTGTCGCCACTTTGTCGCCATGACTTAAAAAGAAGGTTTGTAACTCAATGATTTTAAAGGCCGTAAAATTCAGGCAACAAAAAACCCATCAACCTTGAACCGAAGTGGCGGGGTTGATGGGCTCCACAAAATGGGGACATCAAAGAAAAGCAGTGGCATTACTTATGACTGATGCCCTGAGAAAAAGTTCTGCCTGTGACGGCTTTTTTCTCAAAAATTTATTGTAGCCCTGGCCAGATGATCACGATGAGCGTCCCGGCAAGGGTAAGCAGCACGTTGGCGATGGCGTAGGTGCCTGCGTAGCCGAGCGCCGGAATGTTGCTGCGCGCGGTATCGCTGATGATCTCCATTGCCGGGGCGCAGGTGCGGGCGCCCATCATGGCGCCAAACAGCATCGCCCGGTTCATGCGCAGCACATAGGCGCCGAACAGGAAGCAGATCACCACCGGCAACAGGCTGACAATAAGCCCTGCCGCCAGCATCTGACCGCCGACGGCGCCCAGACCATTATTGATCCCGGCCCCGGCGCTAAGTCCGACCCCGGCCATAAACACCATCAGGCCAAACTCTTTCACCATGTTCAGCGCCCCCTGCGGGATATAGCCGAAGGTTGGGTGGTTGGCGCGCAGGAAGCCAAGCATAATGCCGGCGAACAACAGGCCGGCGGCGTTGCCGATGCCGAAGCTAAAAGAGCTGAACTGGAAGGTGATCATGCCGATCATCAGGCCGACGATAAAGAAGGCGCAGAAGGCCAGCAGGTCGGTCACCTGGCTGTGAATGGAGATAAAGCCGATGCGGTCGGCCACGGTTTTTACGCGGCGGGCATCGCCGCTGACCTGCAGCACGTCGCCTTTGTTCAGCACCACGTTATCGTCGATAGGCATTTCAATCTGGCTGCGGATCACCCGGTTTAAGAAGCAGCCGTGGTCGGTGAGCTTCAGCTGCGCCAGGCGGCGGCCGACGGCGTTGTGGTTTTTGACCACAATCTCTTCGGTGACGATGCGCATGTCGAGCAGATCGCGGTCGAATACCTCTTTGCCGTTACGGAAGCTCGGGTCGAGGCGAGCGTGCGCGTCCGGATAACCCACCAGCGCAATATCGTCGCCCATCTGCAGCACCGCGTCGCCGTCCGGGTTGGCCAGAATGCCGTTGCGGCGGATGCGTTCGATATAGCAGCCGGTCTGGCGATAAATACCCAGCTCGCGCAGATTTTTGCCATCCGCCCAGGCCACCAGCTCCGGGCCAACGCGGTAGGCGCGGATCACCGGCAGGTACACTTTACGTTTTGAATCGGTATCGAGGCCGCGCTCACGGGCGATTTGTTGGGCGCTGGTCTGCAGATCCTGATGCTGCAGCTTGGGCATATAGCGGGCGCCGACGATCAGACTCACCAGGCCGACCAGGTAGGTCAGGGCATAGCCGAGGCTCAGATGGTCAAGCGACTGCGCCAGCTGATCGCTGGGCAGGCCGAAATGGCGCAGGGTGTCGCCCGCGCCCACCAGCACCGGGGTGGAGGTCATGGCGCCCGCCAGCATACCGGCGGTAAGACCAATATCCCAGCCGAACACTTTGCCCAGCACGGTGGCGATCAGCATCGCGCTGCCGACCATCACCAGCGCCAGCATCAGGTAGTTTTTGCCGTCGCGGAAAAAAATGGAAAAAAAGTTGGGCCCGGCTTCCACGCCGACGCAAAAAATAAACAGCATAAAGCCGAGATTAAGGGCATCAGTGTTAATCGCGAAATGCTGCTGACCTAATAAGAGAGAAACGACTAAAACGCCAATGGAATTACCAAGTTGTACTGAGCCGAGACGCAGTTTTCCCAGGCATAGTCCTAATGCAAGTACAACGAATAATAACAGGATGTAATTCCCGTTTAACAAATCTGCGACGTTTATATTCACGAAAGCCAACTTCTCATTTACTAGTAAGTTGTTGAAGGAAATGGTTATTTGGTCTAAGGTTGCTCAGGCGTTCGCGTTGTGGCGAACCTATTCTGGCACCCTGTTATAACCAGCAAAAATATACCCGCTAGTTTAATCCTTCCTGGATGCGGCGGCTAGTGACAATCGTTTTTAGGCTGGTAGGGGAGTTATTGGCATGGATTGCCGAAATGCTTTATCTGACTGGGCGACGTGGACGTGAGTTAGAGGCAACATCAGGAGGATACGGTGAAGTCTGAGCGTAGTTGGGCCGGTATTATCTGCGGCTTCGTTCTGTTCATTGTGGTGTGCTTATCGCTGCTATTACATATGAAAGGGGCCTTTCGCGCCAGCGGCAACCCGGAGCTGGGCCTGCTCTTCTTTTTGCTGCCAGGGGCGGCGGCGAGCTGCCTCTCTCCCGGACAGCGGGTACTGCGTCCTTTGCTGGGTGCGATGCTGGCGGCGCCGGTCTGTATGGTGACGATGCGGCTGTTCTTCGTGACGCACAGAACGTTCTGGCAGGAGATGGCGTGGGTACTGAGCGCGGTGTTCTGGTGCGCACTCGGGGCGTTGTGCTTTTTGTTTATCTGCGCCTGGCTTGATACCTGGCGCAGTCACTCATCGAGCAAATAAATTGACTCAGGCAAACAGGCCAAGGTTCTCTTTCGCCCAGGCTTCGAAATCGGTGCAACCGCCGATGTGTTTCTGGTCGACGAAGATCTGCGGCACGGTTTCAACCGGTTTGCCGACGGTCTTTTCCAGGTCAGCTTTGCTGATGCCTTCGGCGTGAATATCCACGTAACGGTAGTTAAAATCATCACGCTCGTTGGTCAGTTTTTCTGCCAGCTCTTTGGCGCGAACGCAGTAAGGGCAGCCTGGACGACCAAAAATAACGGTAAACATTGCTTCTCTCCTTAAACCTCAGCCGGATGGCGAATGGCGCTTATGATGCCTGCATTGACCGGTGAGGGAAAGAAGGTTCTGCCTTTTGCTTCGATGGTTTACGGCTATGTTTGATAAATGTCGTACTATCAAAACCCGTATACTGACCCGGCGGCGTAGTGAGATTGTCTGATGCGCCGCGCTTATCAACCGGAGAGGCGTGATGCGAAAATTTGCCCCGTTGCCGAAAAGCATTCTGCTGGTTGAGATCCTCGGGATGGGGCTGTTAACCCTCGCCTGGCTCTCGCTTAACCAGTATGTCCAGCTGCCTGCGCCCATTGCCAGCCCGACCGCGGCGCTGGTGATGCTCTTTGCCGGGATCGTGCTGATGATCCCCGCCGCCATCGTCGTTATGTGGCGGATGGCGCAGATCGTGGCCCCGCAGTTAACGCACTCTCCAAAGCCTGAATCCTTGTCTGACAGAGAAAAACGTAATGACGCCGACCATTGAGCTGCTGCGCAGCCATCGTTCCATCCGCCACTTCACCGATGCCCCCGTGAGCGACGAACAGCGCGCAGAGATTATCGCCAGCGCGCAAGCGGCATCTACCTCGAGTTTTTTACAGTGCACCTCCATCATCCGTATTACCGACCCCGCGCTGCGTGAGCAACTGGTCCCGCTGACCGGCGGCCAGCAGCACGTCGCCCAGGCGGCGGAGTTTTGGGTTTTCTGCGCCGACTTTAACCGCCACCTGCAGATTTGCCCACAGGCGCAGCTGGGGCTGGCTGAACAGCTGCTGATCGGCGTCGTCGATACGGCGCTGCTGGCGCAAAACGCGCTGATTGCCGCCGAGTCCCTCGGGCTGGGCGGCGTCTATATCGGCGGGTTGCGTAATAGCATCGAGGCGGTGACCGAGCTGCTGGCGCTGCCGCAGCACGTCCTGCCGCTGTTCGGTCTTTGCCTTGGCTGGCCGGCGGATAACCCGGACATCAAGCCGCGGATGCCGGCCGCCATGCTGGTGTATGAGAACCGCTATCAGCCGCTGGATAACGCGCTGCTGGCGGACTATGACGACCAGCTGGCGCACTATTATCTGTCGCGCGGCAGCAACGCCCGCCGCGATACCTGGAGCGATCATATCCGTCGCACTATCGTGAAAGAGAGTCGTCCGTTTATTCTCGACTATCTGCATAAGCAGGGGTGGGCAACACGCTGATTACGTGTACACTGCTGCTCCGGCCAGGTGATCTCCGCCGCCGGCCGCAGGAAAGGTGAAAGTGTGTTCGATAGCTGAGGCCCGCCAGAGCGGGTCTTTTTGCAGAGGTGCAGGATGAAAATTGCCATATTATCCCGGGATGGAACGCTTTATTCATGTCGACGCCTGCGCGAAGCGGCGCAACAGCGCGGGCATCAGGTCGAGATCCTCGATCCGCTTTCCTGCTATATGAATGTCAGTCCGGTGGCGTCGTCCATCCACTACAAAGGGCGTCAGCTACCGCATTTTGATGCGGTGATCCCGCGGATTGGCTCGGCGATCACCTACTATGGCACCGCGGCTTTGCGTCAGTTTGAACTATTGGGAAGCTATCCGCTGAATGAGTCGGTCGCCATCACCCGCGCTCGCGATAAGCTGCGCTCGCTGCAGCTGCTGGCGCGCCAGGGTATCGATTTGCCGCTGACCGGCATCGCTCACTCCCCCGATGACACCAGCGACCTGATCGCCATGGTGGGCGGGGCACCGCTGGTGGTGAAGCTGGTGGAAGGCACCCAGGGGATCGGCGTGGTGCTGGCGGAGACCCGTCAGGCGGCGGAGAGCGTGATCGACGCCTTTCGCGGGCTGAATGCGCATATTCTGGTGCAGGAATATATTGCCGAGGCGAAAGGCTGCGATATTCGCTGCCTGGTGGTCGGCAATGAGGTGGTGGCGGCGATCGAACGGCGGGCTAAAGAGGGCGACTTTCGTTCTAACCTGCACCGCGGCGGCATGGCCACGGTGGCGCAGATTAGCGACGAGGAGCGGGCGATTGCCATCAAGGCGACGCAAACCCTTGGGCTCGATGTCGCCGGTGTCGATATTTTACGCGCCACCCGCGGGCCGCTGGTGATGGAGGTGAATGCCTCGCCGGGGCTGGAAGGGGTGGAAACCACCACCGGCGTGGACATCGCCAGCCGGATGATCGCCTGGATCGAGCGCCAGGCGACGCCGGAATTCTGTTTGAAAATAGGCGGCTAGCCGCTGGATGCAAGTCTGTCATGGTATGCGGCGCTTTTTTTGCGTAAGCTATGGCGTCGTTTTTTCATTGTAAGGGGTCACAGGCACTATGGATTCACTGGTCGTTCCAGGTCTGGATACGCTACGCCGCTGGCTGGATGAGATCGGCATCAGCTTTTTTGAGTGCGATTCCTGCCAGGCATTGCATCTGCCGCATATGCAGAATTTCGACGGTATTTTTGATGCCAAAATTGACCTGGTAGACAACGTGGTGCTCTTTTCCGCCCTCGCGGAGGTGAAGCCGTCCGCTCTGCTGGCGCTGTCGGCGGATCTCTCGGCTATCAACGCCAGTTCGTTAACTGTGAAGGCGTTTATCGATATTCAGGACGATAACTTGCCCAAGCTGGTGGTCTGTCAGTCGTTGTCTATCGGCCCGGGGGTGACCATGGAGCAGTTCGCCTGGTTCTTCCGCCAAAGCGAAGAGCAGATCTCAATGGTGATCCTCGAAGCCGGCGCCAACCAGCTGCTGTACAAAGGCGAAGAAGAAGAGCCCGCGGCGGAAAACGTGCAATACCATTTTCTTCACTAAACCTGCCTAAAATTAGCGCAGCCACTACCGCAGCGGCTGCGTATTACCCGCTTTTATTCTGCGTTTATCCTTCTCTTAAAGCATTATTCACCGCCATTCAGGCCGTTTTGGCTTATCACGTAGACCGTTATTGCATAAAAATTTGATAAAAGGCGTTTTTTTACCTGGGCTATAGCCTCTTATTCTGGCTACAGTTATTCTGGCGATGCTTCCAGTTGCGAGCAACCACTCCGGGAGAGATCCGCTCTCCTTTTCTCAGGCAATGAAAAAATATGCATGATTCTTGCATGCGTTGAAATGCGTATATTTGAGCCCGTAAATTAACGGGCGTTGAGAAGGATAAGAGATATGACCGCCTTTGGTAAAAAATGGTTAACAGGTCTGGTTACGGGTGCGCTGATGGCCGTCTCTGCCGGTTCGCTCGCCGCCGAACAAAAAACCCTGCATGTTTATAACTGGTCTGATTATATTGCGCCGGACACGGTAGCGAATTTTGAAAAAGAGACCGGGATTAAAGTCGTGTATGACGTTTTTGATTCCAACGAAGTACTGGAAGGCAAATTAATGGCCGGCAGCACCGGTTTCGACCTGGTGGTACCGTCGGCAAGCTTCCTTGAGCGCCAGCTGGCGGCGGGCGTGTTCCAGCCGCTGGACAAGAGCAAGCTGCCCAACTGGAAGAACCTTGATCCCGAAGTGTTGAAGCTGGTCGCCAAGCATGACCCTGAGAATAAATACGCCATGCCTTACCTGTGGGCGACGACGGGCATTGGCTACAACGTGGATAAGGTGAAAGCCGTCCTCGGTAAAGATGCGCCGGTGGACAGCTGGGATCTGGTGCTGAAGCCGGAGAACCTTGAAAAACTGAAAAGCTGCGGCGTCTCCTTCCTCGACGCGCCGGAAGAGATTTTCGCCACCGTGCTGAACTACCTCGGCAAGGATCCGAACAGCAGCAAAGCGGATGATTACACCGGCCCGGCGACCGATCTGCTGCTGAAGCTGCGGCCGAACATTCGCTACTTCCACTCTTCGCAATATATTAATGACCTTGCCAACGGCGACATCTGCGTGGCGATCGGCTGGGCAGGGGATGTCTGGCAGGCGGCCAACCGCGCGAAAGAGGCGAAGAACGGCGTTAACGTCTCCTACTTTATTCCGAAAGAAGGCGCGCTGGCGTTCTTTGATGTCTTTGCCATGCCGGCCGACGCCAAGAATAAAGATGAAGCCTATCAGTTCCTTAACTATCTGATGCGCCCGGATGTGATCGCTAAAATCAGCGACCAGGTGTTCTACGCCAACGGCAACAAGGCCTCCACACCGCTGGTCAGCGAGACGATCCGTAACAACCCGGCGATTTATCCGCCAGCGGATGTGTTCGCCAAACTGTTCACGCTGAAGGTGCAGGATCCGAAGATTGACCGCGTGCGCACTCGCGCGTGGACCAAAGTGAAGAGCGGCAAATAATCTCTGACGGCCCGTCGAACACGGGCCGAATCAGATCTGCACTCGCCGGGAAATGGCAGCGCGCCCGGCGAGCAGAAGCACCAGGATGGTGCAATTGCACTGTTAAGCACGAAGTATGGCACCGGACCATATGGTGATCGTTTTTTTGCCGGAGAGCACCCGATTGAACGACGTAATGCCCCGCCCACAGGCGAAAGCCCCCAAAGCGCTGACCCCGCTACTGGAAATCCGTAACTTAACCAAGTCGTTCGATGGCCAGCACGCGGTCGACGACGTCAGTCTCACTATCTATAAAGGCGAAATTTTTGCTCTGCTGGGCGCATCAGGCTGCGGGAAATCGACCCTGCTGCGTATGCTGGCGGGCTTTGAACAACCGACCGCCGGGCAGATTATGCTCGACGGCGTGGATCTGGCGCGGGTGCCGCCCTATCAGCGGCCTATCAATATGATGTTCCAGTCCTACGCCCTGTTTCCCCATATGACCGTTGAGCAGAATATCGCCTTCGGTCTGAAGCAGGATCGTCTGCCTAAGGCGGAAATCACCGCCCGGGTGCAGGAGATGCTGGCTCTGGTGCATATGCAGGAATATGCCAAACGCAAGCCGCACCAGCTCTCTGGCGGCCAGCGCCAGCGCGTCGCGCTGGCGCGTAGCCTGGCGAAACGGCCGAAGCTGCTGCTACTCGATGAGCCGATGGGCGCGCTGGACAAAAAGCTGCGCGATCGCATGCAGCTGGAGGTAGTGGATATTCTCGAACGCGTTGGCGTGACCTGCGTGATGGTGACTCACGACCAGGAAGAGGCGATGACCATGGCGGGCCGTATCGCCATCATGAACCGCGGCAAGTTTGTGCAGATTGGCGAACCGGAAGAGATTTACGAGCACCCGACCACCCGCTATAGCGCCGAGTTCATCGGCTCGGTGAACGTCTTTGAAGGGCTGGTGAAGGAGCGTCTGGAGGATGGCCTGGTGTTGAGTTCGCCAGGACTGGTGCACCCGCTGAAGGTCGACCCCGACGCGTCGGTGGTGGACAACGTGCCGGTCTGGGTGGCGCTGCGCCCGGAGAAGATCATGCTGTGCGATGAACCACCGGCGGACGGCTACAATTTTGCCGTCGGCGAGGTGATTCATATCGCCTATCTCGGGGATCTCTCTATCTATCATGTGCGCCTGCAAAGCGGGCAGATGATCAGCGCCCAGTTGCAGAATGAACACCGCCATCGGAAAGGAACGCCCACCTGGGGTGACGAGGTGCGTTTATGCTGGGATGCGGATAGCTGCGTAGTGCTGACGGTGTAAGGAGAGGGCGATGAGTACCGTTGAATCCCCGTCAGGGGCGAAAAAACCGGGCGGCTTCGGGCTGTGGGCGGCGCGCCTGCAGATGGCGCATGGCCGCAAGCTGGTGATTGCGCTGCCCTATCTGTGGCTGATCCTGTTGTTCATGCTGCCGTTCCTGATCGTGTTCAAGATAAGTCTTGCCGAGATGGCGCGGGCGATCCCTCCCTACACCGAGCTGATGGAGTGGGCGGATGGCCAGCTGACGCTGACCCTCAACTTTGCCAACTTCCTGCAGTTGACTGACGATCCGCTCTATTTCGAAGCTTATCTCCAGTCGCTGCAGGTGGCGGGCATATCGACGATCTGCTGCCTGCTGCTGGGCTATCCGCTGGCCTGGGCGGTGGCGCACAGCAAGCCGTCGACGCGCAATATTCTGCTGCTGCTGGTGATCCTGCCGTCGTGGACGTCATTCTTAATCCGCGTTTATGCCTGGATGGGGCTGCTGAAAAGCAACGGCGTGTTGAATAACTTCCTGCTGTGGTTAGGGGTTATCGATCAACCGCTGGAGATCCTGCACACCAACCTGGCGGTGTATATCGGTATTGTGTATGCCTATCTGCCGTTTATGGTGCTGCCGATCTACACCGCGCTGACCCGCATCGACTATTCGCTGGTGGAGGCCTCGCTGGATCTCGGCGCCCGGCCGCTGAAGACCTTCTTCCAGGTGATCGTCCCGCTCACCAAAGGCGGCATTATTGCCGGTTCGATGCTGGTGTTTATCCCGGCGGTGGGGGAGTTCGTGATCCCGGAACTGCTGGGCGGGCCGGACAGCATCATGATTGGCCGCGTGCTGTGGCAGGAGTTCTTTAACAACCGCGACTGGCCGGTCGCCTCGGCGGTGGCGATTGTCATGCTGCTGCTGCTGATCGTGCCGATCATGTGGTTCCACAAGCACCAGCAAAAACAGATGGGAGAGCAGGGATGAACGACTTGCCGGTAGTACGCTCGCCGTGGCGCATTCTGATCCTCGTGCTCGGGTTCACCTTCCTCTATGCCCCGATGCTGATGCTGGTGATCTACTCGTTCAACAGCTCGAAGCTGGTAACGGTCTGGGCCGGGTGGTCGACGCGCTGGTATAGCGAACTGTTCCACGATGATGCGATGATGAGCGCGGTAGGGTTGAGCCTGACCATCGCCGCCTGCGCGGCGACGGCGGCGGCGATCCTCGGTACCATCGCCGCGGTGGTGATGGTGCGCTTTGGACGCTTTCGCGGGTCTAATGGCTTCGCATTTATGATCACCGCGCCGCTGGTTATGCCGGACGTGATCACCGGTCTCTCGCTGCTGCTGCTGTTCGTGGCGCTGGGACATGCCATTGGCTGGCCGTCGGATCGCGGGATGTTGACCATCTGGCTGGCGCACGTCACCTTCTGTACCGCCTACGTGGCGGTGGTGATCTCCTCGCGGCTGCGTGAGCTGGACCACTCGATTGAAGAGGCGGCGATGGATCTGGGCGCCGCGCCGCTGAAGGTCTTTTTCGTCATCACGCTGCCGATGATTATGCCAGCGGTGATCTCCGGCTGGCTGCTGGCGTTCACGCTGTCGCTGGATGACCTGGTGATCGCCAGCTTTGTCTCCGGTCCCGGGGCCACGACGTTACCGATGCTGGTCTTCTCCAGCGTGCGCATGGGGGTCAACCCGGAGATTAACGCCCTGGCGACGCTCATCCTTGGCGTGGTCGGTATTGTTGGTTTTATCGCCTGGTATTTGATGGCCCGCGCAGAAAAGCAGCGAGTGCGCGATATCCAGCGTGCAAGACAAGGCTGAACCACCTAAAATCGGTACAGCAGCCTCCGGTCGGCGCCACCCTGTGGCGCCGTTTTCATGGAAGACATTACGTTGGGATTGTTTACGAAAACTCGCTCATCGCATGCCCGCCTTAACGTCCCTGCGCTGGTGCAGGTGGCGGCCTTTGCTATTATTTTGATCCGCGCTCTGGACCTGCTGATGATCCTCAATCTGTTGGGTCTGCAGGGGCTGAACGAATTCATACACCGCAGCGTCCAGACCTGGAACCTGACGCTGGTCTTCCTCGGCAGCCTGGCGCTGGTATTTGTCGAAATCTGGTGTGCCTTCTCGCTGGTGAAAGGGCGCAACTGGGCGCGCTGGGTCTATCTGCTGACGCAGATTATCGCCGCCGGCTACCTGTGGGCGGCGTCGCTGGGCTATGGGTATCCGGAACTGTTCAGCATTCCCGGCGAATCCAAACGGGAGATCTTCCACTCGCTGGTGATGCAAAAACTGCCGGATCTGCTGGTTCTGACGCTGCTGTTTGTGCCGGCGAACTGCCGTCGGTTTTTCCGCCTGCAATAACGGTGATACAATCCCCGCCCCTGGATTTTTGAAGGTCAATTATGCATTGCGCACTCTACGACGCCGGCCGCTGCCGCTCCTGTCAATGGCTGGAGCGGCCGGTCCCGCAACAGCTCGCCGATAAAATGGCCGATCTGCGCACACTGCTGGCGGCGATCCCGGTCGCTGCCTGGGGCGAGCCGGTCAGCGGGCCAGAGACGGCCTTTCGTAACAAGGCCAAGATGGTGGTCAGCGGCAGCGTTGAGCGTCCGCTGCTGGGGATGCTGCATCGCGATGGCACCCCGGTGGATCTCACCGACTGCCCGCTCTATCCCGCCGAGTTTGCGCCGGTGTTTGCCGTCCTGAAGCCCTTTATCGCCCGCGCCGGGTTAACCCCCTATAACGTCGCGCGCAAGCGCGGGGAGCTGAAATATCTGCTGCTAACCGCCAGCCAGCAGGGGGAGATGATGCTGCGCTTCGTGCTGCGCTCAGAGGCCAAGCTGGCCCAGCTGCGCGCTGCGCTGCCGTGGCTGCAGGCGCAGCTCCCGCAGCTCAAGGTGATCACGGCGAATATCCAGCCGGTGCATATGGCAATCATGGAAGGCGAGCAGGAGATCTTCTTCACCGAACAGCAGGCGCTGGGGGAGGTCTTTAATGAGGTGCCGCTGTGGATCCGCCCGCAAAGTTTCTTTCAGACCAACCCGGCGGTAGCCAGTCGGCTGTATGCCACCGCCCGCGACTGGGTGCGCGCGCTGCCGGTCCAGCATATGTGGGATCTGTTTTGCGGCGTCGGGGGATTTGGCCTGCACTGCGCGACGCCGGCGATGCGCCTGACCGGTATCGAGATTGCCCCGGAAGCGATCGCCTGCGCCAGACAGTCAGCCGCGCAGCTGGGGCTCAGCAATCTGCATTTTCAGGCGCTGGACTCGACGCAGTTCGCCACTCATGAAGACGATATCCCGCAGCTGGTGTTGGTCAACCCGCCGCGTCGCGGCATTGGCGCCGAACTGTGCGACTATTTAAGCCGCATGGCGCCGCCCTATATCATCTATTCCAGCTGTAACGCTCGCACCATGGCGACCGATATTGCCCGTCTTCGCGGCTATCGCGTCGAGCGGGTCCAGCTGTTTGATATGTTCCCTCACACCGCGCACTACGAAGTGCTGACCCTGCTGGTCCGCGAAGTTTAAACAAAATGTGAAGGCTTTGCGTCGCTGAAATCAGGTAAGCTTGGCGCTGCATGTTTTGTTATTGGTGGGGGGAATCTAATGGCCAAAACCATTCTGCTGGTGGAAGATGACGAGGATATTGCCACGCTGCTGCGGCTCAATCTTCAGGATGAGGGCTATCAGATTGTGCATGAAGCCGACGGCGACCAGGCCCTTGTCCAGCTGGAAAAGCAGGTCTGGGATGCGGTGATCCTTGATTTGATGCTGCCTGGCGTCGATGGCCTGGAGATCTGCCGGCGTATCCGTCAGATGACCCGCTACCTGCCAGTAATTATCATCAGCGCTCGCACCAGCGAAATGCACCGCGTGCTGGGCCTGGAGATGGGCGCCGATGATTATCTGGCGAAGCCCTTTTCACTGCTGGAGCTTATCGCCCGCGTCAAAGCGCTGTTTCGTCGCCAGGAGGCGATGGGGCAGAACCTGCTGATGGACGCCGGGCGCCTGTCCTGCCATGGCCTGAGCATCGATCCGCTGTCGCGCGAAGTGAAGCTGCGCGGCGAGGTGGTGGACCTGACGCCGCGCGAATTCGATCTGCTCTATTACTTCGCCCGCCATCCCGGTGAGGTGTTTTCGCGGCTGGCGCTGCTGGAGCAGGTCTGGGGATATCAGCACGAGGGCTATGAGCACACGGTTAATACCCATATCAACCGCCTGCGCAGCAAAATCGAACGTGACCCGGCGGAGCCGGACATTATTCTTACCGTCTGGGGTAAAGGCTATAAATTCGCCCCGATGTCGCAAGAGGTCGCCCCGTGATCCGCCGCCTGAGCCTCAGCCAGCGGCTGGCGCTGGTGGTGGTCTCCCTGCTGATGCTGTGCGCGGCGGCGGTATGCGCCGTTCAGTTACACAGCAGCGCGCAGTATGGCAACGCCATGGTGCAGCGCCTCTCCGCCGGGCTGGCTCAGCAGATTGTCGCCCGCGAGCCGCTGCTGGACGCCCACGGCGGGGTCAACCGGCAAACCCTGAAGTCGTTGTTCGACCGCCTGATGACCTTTAACCCCAGCGTGGAGCTCTATCTGCTGTCGCCGGATGGCGACCTGCTGGCCGATGCGGCGCCGCCGGGACATATCCAGCGCCAGCGTATCGATATGGCGCCAGTGCAGGCTTTTCTCACCGGCAGTGCGTCGCCGGTGTATGGCGACGATCCACGTAGTCTCGACGGACGAAAAGTCTTCAGCGCCGCTCCGCTGCGCGTCGACGGGCAGCTGCGCGGCTACCTGTATATCATTTTGCAGGGAGAGACCTTTAATCAGCTGGCGGCCGACGCCTGGCAAAAAACGCTGTGGAGCATTGTTCTGTGGACGCTGCTGCTGGTGGCCCTGTTTGGCCTTCTGACAGGGGGGCTGGCATGGTTCTGGGTCACCCGGCCGGTCCGCCAGCTCACCGCCCAGGTCGCGGCGAGCGGCCAGGACAGCATCAGCGCCATCAAAACTCTGGCGGCCCGCACGCCGGAGCCCCTGCCTGGTAACGAGGTGGCGGTGCTCGAGAATCGCTTTATTGACCTTGCGCAGCAGATAGCCGGCCAGTGGGATCGGCTGGCCGACAGCGACCGCCAGCGCCGCGAATTTGTGGCCAATATCTCCCATGATTTGCGTACGCCGCTCACCTCGCTGCTGGGGTATCTGGAAACGCTGACGCTGAAGGATGAACGGCTGACCGCCGAGGAGCGCAGGCAATATCTCACCATCGCCCTGCGTCAGGGCAACAAAGTGCGCCATCTCTCGCAGCAGCTGTTTGAGCTGGCGCGACTGGAGCACGGGAGCATTAAGCCGCAGCGCGAGCGTTTTGCGATGGGGGAGCTGATCTCCGATGTCGCGCAGAAGTTTGAATTAACTGCCCGCACGCGCGAGGTGAACCTGCGTATTGATGTGCCGGGACCGCTGCCGCTGATTAACGCCGATGTGTCGATGATTGAGAGGGTGGTGACCAACCTGCTCGATAACGCGATGCGGCATACACCCGTCGGCGGGGAGATCCGTCTGGCGGTCTGGCAGGAGGATCAACAGCTCCAGGTGGAAGTGGCCGACAACGGAACGGGCGTCGATGCCGCGCTGCGCGACGATCTGTTCCAGCGGCCGTCGGCGTTGTCTACCCAGGCATCGCGGGAGGATCGCGGCGGGTTAGGGCTACTGATTGTGAAACGAATGCTGGAGTTGCACGGGGGCGGTATCAGACTGGTGGAGTCGGTAAGCGGGGCGCGGTTCAGGTTCTTCGTGCCACTTTAAGACATTGCCGGATGGCGGATACGCCTTACCCGGCTACGGGGAAAGAGTAGGCCGGGTAAGCGCAGTGCCACCCGGCAAAAAATTTACTCCGGGAACCATTGGTTGCTGATTTTCTGGTAGGTACCGTCGGCCTTAATCGCTTTCAGCGCGGCGTTCAGTTTCTCCAGCAGCGCCTTGTTATCCGGGCGCACGGCAATGCCGAGTCCGGTGCCGAAGTATTGCGGATCCGTCACTTTCGGCGTGGCTGCGCCCAACTGCGGGTTGGTTTTCAGCCACTCGTTGACCACTGCGGTATCGCCGAACACGCCGTCGATACGGCCATTTTTCAGATCGATAATCGCATTCTGGTAGCTGTCATAGGCGACGGTCTTCACCTCAGGATGTTTATCCTGCAGATATTTCTGGTGGGTGGTGCCGTTTTCCATGCCGATCCGTTTGCCTTTCAGGTCATCGAAGGAATGGAACGCGTCTTTTTTGGCGATCACCAGCGCCGAGTTGGCGTAGTACGGGTCGGTGAAGGCCACCTGCTTGCTGCGTTCCGGCGTAATATCCATTCCGGAAATCACCGCATCATATTTCTTGAACTTCAGTGCCGGGATCAGGCTGTCAAAAGCGTGGTTGGTAAAGGTACATTCTGCCTGCATTTGTTTGCACAGCGCTTTGGCCAGGTCGAGATCGAAACCAACAATCTGATTATTGGCATCCATCGATTCAAACGGCGGATAGGTTGCGGACACGCCGAAGCTGATTTTCTCTGCGGCGGCAGCGCCGAAGGTGAACGTGGTGAGCAGTGCAGCCAGAACTAACTTTTTCATCGTGGAACTCCCGTCTGTCAATCTTATGATTATTCGCCGTGTCTGCGGCATAGAGTGACAATGCCATTAAATGAATTTATATGCAATAAATATGATTAAATATTTTTAATGGCATAAAAAAAGACGGACAGGTGTTAGACTTGTCCGTCTTGTTGTCTGCTTTTTATGCAATAAGGCTCAGGCGCTAGTTACGTCGCTCGAAGGCCAGCGCTTTACGTTCCACCAGGCGCATCAGCAGCGTCAGCAGTCCGTTGACGATGAGATAGATAATCCCGGCGGCGCCGAACACCATCACGTCGTAGGTGCGTCCGTACAGCAGCTGGCCGTGGCCCATTACTTCCATCAGGGTGATGGTGTAGGCCAGAGAGGTACTCTTGAAAACCAGCACCACTTCGTTGGAATAGGACGACAGCGCACGCTTAAAGGCATACGGCAGCAGGATCGCCAGGGTATCCTTTTTACTCATCCCCAGCGCGCTGCACGACTGCCATTGCCCGTCGGGGATCGCCCGGATGGCGCCATAAAACAACTGAGTGGTGTAGGCGGCGCTGTTGAGCGACAGGGCGATCAGAGCGCACAGCCACGGTTCAGAGATAAGATGCCACAGCCACGGATAATCCTGCAGCGAAGGAAACTGTCCGGGGCCGTAGTAAATCAGGAAGATCTGCACCAGCAGCGGCGTACCGGTAAACAGGGTGATATAGCCGCGGACTATCCACACCAGCCCCGGCGTCTTCAGCGTCAGGATAATGGTAAAAATCAGCGACAGGATCAGCGCCACGATAATCGACGCCACGGTCAGCGTCAGGCTGGTATGAAGCCCTTTCAGCAGTTCGGGTAAGTAGTCGAGCATCAGCCTGGTCTCCGTTCGAAGCGCGTCGCACGCTGGTCAATCCGCTTAAGGATGTATTGACTCAACAGGGTGATGACGAGATAGATTGCCGCCGCAATGATATACCAGTTAAAGGGTTCCTGAGTGCGGGTGGCGATGCTTTTGGTCTGCAGCATCAGATCGTTGACGCTGATCAGGCTCACCAGCGCGGTGTCCTTCAGCAGCACCAGCCACTGGTTACCGAGGCCAGGCAGAGCATGGCGCCACATCTGCGGCATCACCAGACGGAAGAATATGGCCGCTTTCGACAGCCCCAGCGCCTGGCCGGACTCCCACTGGCCCTGCGGAACGGCTTTCAGCGCGCCGCGCAGCGTTTGCGAGGCGTAGGCGGCATACAGCAGCGACAGGGCGATCGCCCCGCAGAGGAACGGACTGACGTCAAAGTTCTCAATCTGCATCTGCACCGGGATCTGCGTGAACCCGAGCGGGATGGTGAAACCGTCAGAGAGCGTCAGCAGCAGCTGGGAAGAGCCGAAATAGATAAACAGCACCACCAGAATTTCCGGTAGTCCGCGCAGGATGGTCACAATGCCGGTTGCAAGCCAGGCTACCGGGCGCCATTTCACTGACTCCAGTACCGCAAAGAGCATCGCCAGGACCAGGCCGATGACGAGCGCGCAAACGGCAAGGCCGACGGTCATCCCGGCGGCGCTTGCTAATGGAAAAATTTCGTTCATTCAGTCTTACTTCTGGAACCATTTGTTATAGATGGTCTGGTAAGTGCCGTCTTTCTTCACTTTTTCCAGCGCAGCGTTAAATTTCTGCTGCAGATCGGTGTTGCCCTGACGCACGGCAATGCCCAGCCCGGTGCCGAAATAGGCTTTGTCGGTCACTTTGTCGCCCACGGCCGCCAGCTTCGGATTGCTCTTCAGCCATTCGGTGACCACGGCGGTATCGCCAAAGACCGCGTCAATACGACCGTTCTGCAGGTCCAGCTTCGCATTCTGGTAGCTGTCGTAAGGAACGGTAGTAATTTCCGGATGTTTATCGGTGATGAATTTCTGGTGGGTGGTGCCATTCTGCACGCCCACTTTTTTGCCCTTCAGCTGGTCAATGCTGGTGAACTTACCCTGCTGACCGACGAACAGCGCCGAGTTGTCATAATACGGGGTAGAGAACAGCACCTGCTTTTCACGCTCCGGCGTGATGTCCATCCCGGCCATGACCGCGTCGAAACGGCGGAATTTCAGTCCCGGGATCAGGCTGTCAAAGGCCTGGTTGGTAAAGGTACAAGTGGCATCGATCTCTTTACACAGCGCGTTCGCCAGATCGACATCGAAACCGACGATCTGGTTGTTGGCGTCCACCAGCTCAAACGGAGGGTAGGAGGCCTCGGTGGCGAAACGAATGGTCTGCGCGGCGGAAGCGGAGAGGCTCATGCCTGCGAGCAGGGCGGCAATCAGTACTTTTTTCATCGTCATTTCCCCGAAAAACATCAATGTGAAAGATAGTTTTTAAACGCGTCAGTTTGCGGATGCGTGAAGCAGGAGGCATCCCCTTGCTCGACGATATGGCCATTTTCCATATACACCACCCGGCTGGCCGTCTTGCGCGCCACTTCAACTTCGTGGGTGACGATAACCTGGGTGATGCCGGTTTCAGCCAGCTCGCGAATGATGCTGACGATCTGAGCCGTGATTTCCGGGTCAAGCGCCGCGGTAGGCTCATCGAACAGCAGGACCTGCGGCTCCATCATCAGCGCGCGGGCGATAGCCACACGCTGCTGCTGGCCGCCGGATAAATGCAGCGGGTAGCGATCGCTGTAAGGCTTCAGACGCAGACGCTCCAGCAGTTTCTCTGCGCGAGCCAGCGCCTGATCCTTGCTTAACCCCAGTACGCGGCAGGGGGCTTCGATCAGGTTCTGCTGTACCGTCAGGTGCGGCCACAGGTTGTATTGCTGGAAGACCATGCCGACGTTCTGACGCAGCTCGCGAATCGCTTTATCGGACGGCGCTTTGGTGAAGTCGAATTGGTTGCCGGCGATGGATAACGAACCGGACCGCGGCATCTCCAGCAGGTTGAGTACGCGCAGCAGCGAGCTCTTCCCGGCACCGCTGGGGCCGAGCAGCACCAGCGTTTCCCCCTGCGGGCAATCCAGCGTGATGTCGAACAGCGCCTGGTGTGCGCCGTAGAAGCAATTAATGCCGTTTAGTTTAATACTCATCTGGGCAGTCTGATACGAATAGCTATTGAGGCCGCAAATACTACCTTTGGCAGAATAGTTATGCAATATTTATGCGTTAAAAGTTAAATCTAAACCACGTTTAGCTTTAAAGTTAGCACAAAATATGGCCTGGTGGGTGAGGGGGGCGCAAATGTCGGCATTCCTGGGGCGAATACCGACATTTTACCGGGGTTATCGTTTCAGCGGGGTGGCTTCAACTCCGGAATCAGCGTTTCTCCAGACTCTGTCGCAGCGTCCCGGCTGGCGCATGGCTGTTGTTGCCGAGATAGCGGACGTCATCGACAGCCCAGCACTGACCTTCCTGGATCATCAGCACTTCATCTTTCCAGCTCTGGGTGCCCTGTTTCAGTTCGACGCGCAGCGGAATATTGCGCGCATCACGGTTCGGGATGGTGGAGGCGCTGGCGACCACGGCGCTGTCTGCTGGGGTGCTGCTGCTGGAGAACGGGTTAGCCTGCAGCAGTTTGCTGTTGGCCGGATCCTGGCGGGCGTCATTGAGTAACTGCGCCAGTCCGTCGCTCAGATAGGGGCGCAGCGCCGCCGGATCCTGAGTGCGGTTCTGGATCTGAGTGTCATAGAATTTTTGCGCTACGTCGTCAGGGCCGCCTTCGACACAGGGGCCGCTGCGGGTACCATTATCTTTATAGGCCGGGGTGACGGTCGTACAGGCGCTGAGCGCCAGCGCGCAAGGGAGAAGTACAGCAAGAAGTTTGTAGCGCATGATGATTTCCTTATAAGCGAACTACGTTTTCAGTTTCCGTTAAAGCATAGCGTATAGCGTGCGGATTGTACTTGACGCAAAGAGCTAAGACCTTGATGTGACAACGGCCTTAAGGCAGGAAGTCGACAATGCGCATCACCGAATGATATTCAGGCAGGAAAAACCAGGCGCCGTTTAAAAATAAACAGACTTTTTGGGCAAACAAGAAACATTACCCGGACAATAGGATAATGTTTCTTGAGATATAAGATTAATTACTTCTTCTTATAGATGTTAGCGGAGACGTGCAGTTTTTTATCGGTATTACCGGAAGAGAGCACGATAACGTCCGCGCCTTTTTCATCGGCCTTTTTAATCAGCTCTTCACGGGCATCGCTCGGCGCAGTCTGGCCGGTAGAGGAAATGGTGCCGATTTTGGTATATTGCGTATGGACCTTATTAAAGGCTTCTTTCGTTAAAATCTCAGCGGAGAAGGCGTTCGCCGTTAAAAACAATGCTGCACCTGCCACTAAAGCTGCATATTTCATATTTTTAGACTCCATTGTTTATTTTGCTATCATCATGCTCTTGTTTTAACTCACCAATGAGCGATTTCAGATTGTACTAACGCCGCTTTTTTTTCAAGCAAAATACTGCAATTTTATGACGATTAGTTAACGCTTTTTTAAAGAAAAGATGACGAGGTTCTCATTGATAATGCTTGCTTTTTTTTGCGGAATGAACATTGAGGCGACGCAAGACCTTTTTTTACTGTGGTTAGCTGAAAATTAGCTGAGGCGCACGCAGGAGAAGGGGCCGGGACGCTGACAGACATTCCCGGTAACATGGTTTATCATATAGAACAGCAGGGGCTGCACCCATGGTCATGCAGGTCACCAGGGAGATAAGATGTTAACAAATAAGCGAGAGCGGGCCCGGCAGCAGCGAGCCGCGTTGTGGGCCACTAAAGATAATGTTCAGCGCCATGCGCTGTCCATGAGTATGCCCTGGCTGGCCTTTGTCAATATCGCTTTTGCGTTAATGATTTTCTTCCGCAATTTTATCTTTACCTATTTTGATAAGAAGTTACTGACGCACCGGGCGGTTATTCCTTATATCGAAGTGGCGCTGATCGCGGTTATTATTATTTCGGCCATTTTAGTGATTATTGCCGTCACGCCGCGGCTGGCGCAGGGGCGATATACGCTGAATATCATCACCGGGCTGCTGCTGGCGCTCAGCCTGTGCTGGTCCCTGAGTAATTACTGTTTTATCTTTTTCTGGACCTTGCCCTTCGCCTGGCCGCTGCTGGTGATTTTAATGACCACCGGCCTCACCGCGCTCTATCACCACTGGCCCGGTATTATCGCCTTTATGCTCCCAATGTGGGTGACCGCCTTGCTGGCAGGGGTGCAGATTCACTATGACGGTGAATTTCGTTTTTTGACCTTATGGGCTATTTTCACCGCGATTTTGCTTTATGGACGGCGTATTCTGCAGCGCTGGTATGATGAAGCCTGGGATACGCATCAGGAAAATATGCAGCTTATCCAGCGGCTGGAAAGTATCGCTAACCGGGATGCCTTAACCGGAACGGCCAATCGCCGGGCACTGAATGCTTTTCTGGCGCAGCTCTGGGAGCAAAAAGCGCCGTTAGCGCTGATCATGATCGATGTCGATTACTTTAAGCGTTATAACGACCATTACGGCCATCAGGCCGGCGATGACTGCTTATCGTCTGTCGCGCAGGTGCTTAAAATGGCGGTGCGGGCTGAGGACGATTTGGTGGCCCGCTACGGCGGCGAGGAGTTTGTCGTGTCGCTGCCGGGGGTTTCCTTAGCGCACGCCACCGTCATTGCCGAGCGCATTCAGCAGAAAATCCACGACGCGGCCTTGCCGCATGAAGCCTCTGCAGTGGCGGCGGTAGTGACCGTCAGCATGGGCGTGGTGGCTTCCGACGGCACGGTCCCGATGGAGACGCTGATCGCCCGGGCGGACAGTGCGTTGTACCAGGCTAAAAATAAAGGACGTAATCAATGGTCTTATTAACCCGGCTCCACTGCCGGGCGAGGGAAAGGGGATGAAACGGATTGCGCAGGTCGCCCTGCTGGCGCTGCTGTTAACCGGCTGTGCCGGGGAAAAGGGAATTATCGATCGCGATGGATACCAGCTGGACACTCGCCATCCGGCGCAGGCGGCCTATCCGCGAATAAAAGTGCTGGTGATCCACTATACGGCAGACAATTTTGATGTTTCTCTGGCGACGTTGACCGATAAAGAGGTCAGCTCCCACTATTTAATCCCCGAGCAGCCGCCGCGTTATCAGCATAAACCGCGGATCTGGCAGCTGGTGCCGGAAGAGGATTTAGCCTGGCACGCCGGGGTGAGCTACTGGCGCGGCAGTACGCGTATCAATGATACGTCCATCGGCATTGAGCTGGAGAACCGCGGCTGGCAGAAGACGGCGGGCGTCAAAAGCTTTACCCCCTTCCATCCGGAACAGATAGCGGCCCTGATCCCGCTGGCGCGCGATATTATCACCCGCTACCACATCGCGCCGCAGAACGTGGTGGCCCATGCCGATATCGCGCCGCAGCGTAAAGACGATCCGGGGCCGCTGTTTCCCTGGCAACAGCTGGCGCAGCAGGGGATCGGCGCCTGGCCTGACGAGCAGCGAGTGGCCTTTTATCTGAACGGACGGCCGGCCAGCGATCTCGTTGACCCAGAGGTGGTGCTGGATTTGCTGGCGCGCTACGGCTATCAGGTGACGCCGGAGATGACCCCCGCGCAGAAGAAGCGGGTGATTATCGCCTTCCAGATGCACTTCCGTCCGCAGCGCTGGGATGGCGTAGCGGATGCGCAAACTGAAGCGATAGCCGAGGCGCTGTTAGAAAAATATGGCCAGGGTTAGCGGTGAAGTTTACCGTGGTCGCGTAGCCAGGCGGCGGTACGCACAATGCCGTCGTCAAGCGTCACCACCGGCTGATAGCCCAGTTCATCCTGCGCGCGGGTGATGTCGAGCGTAAAATCAAAGTTAAGTTTGGAAACGCCGTAGTGGGTAAAGGCGGGCTCTTTGGCTGTTTTATCGCCAAAACGTTCCATGCTGCGGGCAATAATATCCAGCATCGGGTAGGGAACTGAGCGGATCCGGCACTTGATGCCCAGCTCGTCGATCAGTTTCTGCACGATGCTTCGCAAGGTGCGCGGTTCGCCGTTGCTGATATTCCACGCGCGGGCGGAAGGAAGATGATCGCAGGCCGACTGGCTCGCCAGCCACATCGCATGCACGGCGTTTTCATAATAGGTCATGTCGACCAGCGCGCTGCCGCCCCGCGGCAACAGGACGCTGCCATAATGCTGCATCATTTGCGCCAGCCGGGGAATAAAGACTTTATCGTGCGGCCCGAACAAGCTCTGCGGACGCAGAATGGTAAAACGGGTGTGCGGGTTGGCCTGCGCCAGCAGGTTGATCACCTCCTCGCTGGCCGCCTTGCTGCGGGCAAACTCGTTGGCGAAGCGATGCGGGCGGAAATCTTCCTGGATATCGCGATGGTGGTGATAATCGAAATAGAGCGATGGCGAAGAGATATGGACGAAATTGCGCACCCCCCATGCCACAGACCATTCGCCCAGACGGCGGGTGGCGCGGACGTTAGCGAGATCGAAAGCCTGCTGGGTGCCCCAGGGCGAGGTAAAGCTGGAGCAGTGCCACAGGGTATCGATACCGGCGAGCATCACTTTAGCCTGCGAAGAGACCAGCTCGGTTAAATCGGCCGGGATGAATTCTGCCCCCATTTTGCTCAGAAGCTTACCCATCGCTTCGTTGCGCCCGGTGGCTCTCACGCTGATGCCCTTATTGCGCAGATATTCCACTGCGTTGCGGCCTAATCCGCTGGTCGCACCGGTAACCAGTACCTTCATATCACTCTACTGTCCCAGAAAAGAATTTCGTGCGCATTTTTCCGTGATTCTCCCGACTATGCAATGAGAATCATGAAAGAATAATGCTTATCCTTGGTCTCTGCCTGAGATTTGTTCGGCCAGCCGGGCGATGCGTTGCGCCATACCGCGGAAAATAAACAGGTGCGCCGGGATCATCAGCAGCCAGTAGATCAGTCCGGGCATACCGTGCGGGTGCCACCAGGCGCGCACGTCCAGTTCGCGATGGTCGCCTTTATCGTTTATCGTAAAGCTTAACCGGCCCAGCCCCGGCGCTTTCATACCGAACAGCAGGGTGAGCTGTTTTTCTTCCTCCACGATAATTACCTTCCAGCTGTCGACCGTATCGCCGGTTTGCAGATAGTCGCGCTGCGGCCGTCCTTTGGCTAACCGATGGCCGACCAGCAGGTCCATCGCACCACGGGTTTTCCACAGCAGATTGCCGAAAAAATACCCCTCTTTACCACCGATTTGGTTAACGACCTGCCACAAGGCCTGGCGGCTCGCCTGGGTGGTGACGGTGCAGCCAGCCTGTTTCGGAAAGTAGCCGTACTCCGGTCGCCAGCGGGCGAAAGCCTGGGCGTCGTAGCCCCAGTCGCTGGAGTTTACCAGCTGCTCTTCTTCTTTCAGCGTGCGGCGAACCGCCTGATCGAAGGGGATCAGCGTTTGCGGGATCAGCGCTCGCAGCGCCCGGTCGTCGGCGATCAGATCGTGCTTCAGCCCCTGAATCAGCGCCCTGGCGATGGTAGGCGGCACCGAGGTGATAACGTTAAGAAACCACACTGAGATCCAGCGCGTCGGCAGGGGAATGGGAATGAGCGGGCGATGTTTACCGCTGACGGCCATAAAGTGGATAAACTGCTGCTGATAGCTTAACACCTCCGGACCGGCGGCTTCGAAGACGCGATGCGCGTTGGACGGATGATTCAGCAGCTCAACCAGGTCAACGAGCAGGTTTTCCAGCGCGACAGGGGTAGTACGCGAGCGTACCCAGCGCGGAGGGGTCAGCACGGGCAGGTTATAAACCATATCGCGCATCACCTCGAAGGCGGCAGAGCCGGCGCCGACGATAATCCCGGCCCGCAGTTCGGTCACCGGCACGCCCGACTCACGCAGGACCTCACCGGTCACCTGGCGGGCGCGCAGATGGTCAGATTGTTCCTGCGCCGGGGCCTGCAGCGAACTGAGAAATATCACCTGGCGCACTGACGACTGACGCAGGGCATCGCGCACATGCGTGGCCACCCGGCGTTCATGGGCGATAAAATCGCCGCCTTCGCCCATACCGTGTACCAGATAATAAAGGGTATCGATGCCGGCGAGCAGTGCAGGCAGAGCCTGCGGCTGATTAAGATCGACTGACCGACAGGTGACGCCGGGCAAATCGAGCTTTTGCAGTCGGTCGATATGGCGTGCCGCCGCCAGCACTGGATAACCCCGCGCGCTTAACTCGCGCACCAAATGCTGGCCAATATAGCCGCTGGCGCCGAGCACCAGAACCGATTGCGACACGCCTGACTCCTTAGCGCTGTAAAAAAGCCTGCCAGTGAGCGACCACCTCGCTCAGCTGCTGACGGTTGACATCCAGGTGAGTGACCAGACGGACAACAGGCGAGGCGTTAATCAACACGCCGCGCGCCTGCATAAACTCGCCGAGCGCCGGGGCCTGCGCTTCGCCAACGCGCACAAACAGCATGTTGGTATCATGGCGGGTGACGTCGGCGCCGATGGCGCGAAGCTGCTCCGCCATCCACGCGGCGTTGTCATGATCCTCCTGCAGGCGCTGTACGTTATTTTTCAGCGCGTACAGCCCGGCAGCGGCCAGTATGCCCGCCTGGCGCATGCCGCCGCCAACCATTTTCCGCCAGCGGATAGCACGGCGAATGTATGCCTCGCTGCCCAGCAATAGCGAGCCTACCGGGGTGCCAAGCCCCTTTGACAGGCAGATGGTGAAGGAGTCGCAGTACTGAGCGATATCACGCAGTTCGCAGCCGTAGGCCACCACGGCGTTAAAGATGCGCGCGCCGTCGACGTGCAGCGCCAGGTCGCGCTGGCGGGTAAACGCCCAGGCTTCCTGCAGATAGTCGCGCGGCAGCACCTTACCGTTGTGGGTGTTTTCCAGGCTCAGCAGGCGGGTGGGGGCAAAATGGATATCGTCGGGTTTGATTTTCGCCGCCACTTTATCCAGCGGCAGCGAACCATCGGCTGCGGCGTCAATCGGCTGTGGCTGAATACTGCCGAGTACTGCCGCGCCGCCGGCTTCGTACAGATAGTTGTGCGCCCCCTGGCCGACGATATACTCTTCGCCGCGCTGACAGTGGCTGAGCAGGCCAACGAGGTTGGCCTGGGTGCCAGTGGGCAGAAACAGCGCCGCCTCTTTGCCCGCGAGGTCGGCGGCATAGCGCTGCAGTTCATTGACGGTAGGGTCGTCGCCATACACATCGTCCCCGACCGGGGCGGCCATCATGGCCTCCAGCATGGCGCGCCCGGGACGGGTAACGGTATCACTGCGTAAATCGATCACGGCTTTTCCTTGGTCTGGTTCAACGTATTGCTTCTGTTTTACCTGAGCCAGTTGGTTTTCGCCAGTTCGATGACCTCATCGCCGCGCCCGCTGATGATCGCCCGCAGCATATACAGGCTAAAGCCTTTCGCCTGCTCCAGCTTGATCTGCGGCGGGATAGCCAGCTCCTCTTTGGCGACGACGACGTCGACCAGCACCGGACCGTCGGTGCGGAAGGCGGTCTGCAGCGCTTCATCCACCTCGGAGGCTTTTTCAACGCGTATACCTTTGATACCGCAGGCCTCGGCGATGCGGGCGAAGTTGGTATCGTGGAGCTCCGTACCGTCGGTGAGATAGCCCCCGGCCTTCATCTCCATCGCCACGAAGCCCAGCACGCTGTTGTTAAAGATGACAATTTTCACCGGCAGCTTCATCTGCGCCAGCGACAGAAAATCGCCCATCAGCATGCTGAACCCGCCGTCGCCGCACATGGCCACTACCTGCCGCTCCGGGGCAGTAGCCTGGGCGCCAATGGCCTGCGGCATGGCGTTGGCCATTGAGCCGTGGTTGAACGAGCCCAGCAGACGGCGTTTGCCGTTCATTTTGAGGTAGCGTGCCGCCCAGACGGTTGGGGTACCGACATCGCAGGTGAAAATGGCGTCTTCATCGGCAAAATGGCTGATCTGCTGCGCCAGATATTGCGGGTGGATTGCCTTATCGCTGGGTTTTGCCAGATCGTCGAGCCCTTTTCGCGCGTCGCGATAGTGCTCCAGCGCCTTATCGAGGAAGTGGCGATCGGTTTTCTCTTCCAGGAGCGGCAGCAGCGCTTTTAGCGTCGATTTAATATCGCCCACCAGCGCCATATCGACCTTACTGTGGGCGCCGATGCTGCCGGGGTTAATGTCGATCTGAATAATTTTGGCGTCGGTTGGATAGAAGGCGCGATAGGGGAACTGGGTGCCCAGCAGGATCAGGGTATCGGCGTTCATCATGGTGTGGAAGCCAGAGGAGAAGCCAATCAGCCCGGTCATGCCGACATCGTACGGATTGTCGTACTCCACGTGCTCTTTGCCGCGCAGGGCGTGGACGATGGGGGCTTTAATTTTGGCCGCGAACTCCACCAGCTCCTGATGAGCGCCGGCGCAGCCGCTGCCGCACATGAGCGCGATATTGCTGGAGTAGCGAATAAGCTGCGCCAGCTTGCGCAGTTCTTCTTCCGCCGGAGTGACCGTCGGCAACGGCGCATGATACCAGTGGCTGCTGGCGCTCTCCGGGGCAGCCTTCAGCGCCACGTCGCCGGGCAGCACCACTACCGAGACGCCGCGGTTAATCACCGCTTTACGCATGGCGATGGCCAGCACCTGCGGAATCTGTTCCGGGGTGGAGACCAACTCGCAGTAGTGGCTGCATTCGCGGAACAGCTCCTGGGGATGGGTCTCCTGAAAATAGCCGCTGCCGATTTCGCTGGAGGGGATGTGGGCGGCAATGGCCAGCACCGGCACATGGTTACGATGACAGTCAAACAGACCGTTAATCAGATGCAGGTTGCCCGGCCCGCAGGAGCCGGCGCAGACCGCCAGTTCGCCGGTCAGCTGCGCCTCGGCGCCAGCGGCGAAAGCAGCCACCTCTTCGTGCCGGGTGGGCATCCAGTCGATGGTGCCCATGCGGTTCAGACTATCGCTCAATCCATTGAGGGAATCTCCGGTGACGCCCCAGATACGTTTCACGCCGGCCTGTTCCAGCGTTTTGGCAATGTATGCGGCCACGGTTTGTTTCATGATCTCCATCTCCTTTTTGTGATAACGCCTTCAAGCTTAGATGAAACTGCAGGTTACGTTGCTGATTGTCCCTTATTTTTTGCTGGTTTTATTGCTGAAAAATTGTGCATACTCAGGGATCTCACAGGGTGTAAAACAGGAAGCACATCAGATGGTTAAGGGAATGTTAAACGCAGTAAATAAAACGCTGTCGCATGACGACGCCGGTAAACTCTTGTTACGACTCGCCGTCGGCGGGTTAATGCTGTTTCACGGTCTGCACAAGCTGCTGGACGGCGTGGGCGGGATCAGCGGCATGCTGGTGGCGAAGGGGTTGCCGGGGTTTATCGCCTACGGTGTGCTGGTGGGGGAAGTGGTCGCTCCCTGCTTGTTAATTCTCGGCGTCCTGACCCGTCCGGCGGCGCTGGTGCTGGCGTTCACCATGGTGGTGGCGTGGCTGATGGTCGGTCTCGGCAAGACGTTTGCGCTTGATGCGGTGGGGGCGTGGGCGATCGAGAACCTGGTCTATTTCTTTGTTGGCGCGCTGGCGATTGCGCTACTCGGCGCAGGGCGTTATTCGCTGGCCGGCCAGTCGGCCTGGCGGTAAAAATGCCTCATTCGTCCTGGGGCGTAAAGTCGATACTGTTGCCGGTTTGCAACTTTTTCAGTCTGAGAAAATGTTTATCTCATGTCGCCTGAGCGTTTATTGTCGCCCGGGATTTTCCCGTAGGCGGCGCATTGCGCCTTCTCCGGGCTACCCAATCGCACAGCGCTGTAGCCCCGGTAAGCGGTAGCGCCACCGGGGATTTTGACCTCAGGCGAGAACCAGATCGCTCTGCGGATGGCAGGAGCAGGCCAGCACATAGCCGTCGGCGATTTCGGCGTCGGTTAACGTCATGGTGCTGGTGACGCTGTACTTCCCGGAAACCACTTTGGTTTTACAGCAGCCGCAGACGCCGGCGCGGCAGGCGACGGTCACCGGCACTTTATTGCTCTCTAGCGCATCAAGCAGTGTGGTGCCCACCGGCGCGTAAAACTCGCGCGCCGGCTGCAGTTTGGTAAATTTCAGTCCACTGGTCGCGGCTTCCGCCACCGGGGTGAAGAACTTCTCCTTAAAGAAGCGGGTGACGCCCAGGGCGGCAACATCCTGCTCGACCTTCTCCATATAAGGCGCCGGGCCGCAGGTCATCACGGTGCGGCTGGCTAAATCCGGCACGCTCTGCAGCAGCTCCCGGGTCAGACGGCCGGCGACAAAGCCATGAGTGGCATGGTGCTCTGCCACCAGGGTGACCGGATACTGGCGCCACTCCTCGGCAAAGATCACATCCTCCGGCGAACGCACGCAATAGATCACCTGCACGTCGGCCTGCGGTCGATACTTCGCCAGCCAGCGACGCATCGACATTATCGGCGTTACGCCGCAGCCGGCGGCCAGCAGCAGGAATTTATCTTCCGCTTTATCGTCGCAGGTAAACTCGCCCATCGCATCGGACAGCCAAAGGTAATCGCCGCGTTTGACCTCGCGGGTCAACCACTGCGAACCCGCGCCCTCGTCAATACGGCGAACGGTCAGCGTAATGTACTCGCTGACCCCCGGCGTGGAGGAAAGGGTATAGGCGCGCAGCGTTTCCGCCGAGTGACGCACGCTGACCAGGGCATACTGGCCGGCGCGGTACGGATAGTAATCGTGGCACAGCAGCGAAAGGGTCCACACGTCCGGGGTTTCCTGGTGAATGTGGTGAACCTGCATCCGCCACGGGCACTGGGAGGTTGGCATGGTCATCAGGGACTCCTTAAGCGCTCAGCAGCTGCTGCATATCTTGTTCCACGGTGGTCACGGAACGCAGACCAAACTTCTCATTGAGGACCGCCAGCAGATCCGGGGTGAAGAAGCCAGGCGCCGTCGGGCCGGTGACGATGTTTTTCACCCCCAGCGACAGCAGCGTCAGCAGAATGACGATCGCTTTCTGTTCGAACCAGGAGAGCACCAGCGACAGCGGTAGGTCGTTAACACCGCAGCCCAGTTTTTCCGCCAGCGTAACCGCGAGAATAATTGCCGAGTAGGCATCGTTGCACTGCCCGGCGTCGACCAGACGCGGCAGACCTTCGATATCGCCGAAGTCCAGCTTGTTGAAGCGGTATTTACCGCAGGCCAGGGTCAGGATCAGACAGTCATCCGGCACGCTGGTGGCGAAATCGGTGAAGTAGTTACGCTCCCCGCGGGCGCCGTCGCAGCCGCCGACGAGGAAGATATGGCGCAGTTTTTCACGGCTGACCAGATCGATCAGCGTATCCGCCGCGCCAAGCAGGGTCTGACGGCCAAAGCCGACGGTGATCAGATGCGGGATTTCGCTGTACGGGAAGCCCGCCATCTGCTGCGCCTGGGTGATAACCGGGGCGAAGTCTTCACCTTCCAGATGGTTCACGCCCGGCCAGCCGACGATGCTGCGGGTCCAGATGCGGTCGTCGTAGGCGCCGACGGTGGGGTCGATGATGCAGTTCGAGGTCATCACGATAGGGCCCGGGAAGCGGGCGAATTCCACTTGCTGGTTTTGCCAGCCGCTGCCGTAGTTGCCGATCAGATGTTTGAATTTACGCAGCTCCGGATAGCCGTGCGCCGGCAGCATTTCGCCGTGGGTATAGACGTTAACGCCGGTGCCTTCCGTCTGCTCAAGCAGGTTATACAGATCTTTCAGATCATGGCCGGAGATCAGGATGCACTTCCCTTCGGTGGCTTTAACGTTCACCTGAGTCGGCGTCGGGTGGCCATATTTAGTGGTTTCACCAGCGTCAAGGATGCTCATCACCTGGAAGTTCATCTGGCCGATTTCCATCGAACATTCCAGCAGCGCGTTCATATCCGCCGGCCAGGTTCCCAGCCATGCCATGATTTTATGGTACTGGGCATAAATCGCGTTGTCGTACTGGCCGAGTACGTGGGCGTGCTCCATATAGGCCGCCGCGCCTTTCAGGCCGTACAGGCACAGCAGACGCAGACCGAGAATATTCTCGCCGATGGCGGCTTTATCTTTATTTGGGGCATAGTCTGCCGCCTGACGCTGCAGGTCACCCAGATCGTCGCTGACCAGGTGTAAATCGGCTACCGGGTTATCAACCGCGGCGCTGGCGTCGAGGTTCTGGCACTGCGCTTTCAGCGCCTCACGCAGGGCAATCGCCTGGCGGGCGTAGCCGACGATACGCGGAGAATCGAAGTTGACGTTGGTCAGGGTGGAGAAGAAGGCGCGGGGGGCGAAACTGTCGACCTCATGATCGATAATGCCATATTCGCGGGCCTTGAGCGCCCAGGCGGACAGGCCTTGCAGTGACGCAATCAGCAGATCCTGCAGATCGGAGGTTTCCGCTGTTTTACCGCACATCCCCTGCGCGTAAGAGCAGCCGTTGCCGGCTGGGGTACGAATGGTTTGTTCACATTGCACACAAAACATGGTCACACCTTTAAAGTTATATTTAATATACATGTTTAAGGTTATGCCGCATGGCACAAGGTGAAAAGGCATTTCTGATACAACTTAAAGGGAGATTGATTTAGCGCAAATTTGGCGGCAGGGAGTCTGCCGCCAGCGGGTATTCAGGCGGTAAAAAAGGCGATCAGGATCGGGACCAGCAGGCTAAGCAGAAAACCGTGCACGATGGCGGCAGGAACAATCTCGACGCCGCCGGAACGCTGGAGTACCGGTAAGGTGAAGTCCATCGAAGTGGCGCCGCACAGCCCCAGCGCTGTGGAGCGGCTGCGGCGAACAAGGCCCGGAATTAACATGATAGCCAGCAGCTCGCGACACAGATCGTTAAAGAACGCCGCGCTGCCGATCACCGGGCCAAAGGATTCAGTGAGTAAAATACCGGAGAGCGAATACCAGCCGAAACCGCTCGCCATCGCCAGACCGGTCTTTAACGGCAGACCGAGAATAAAGGCGTTAAGTATCCCGCCAAGTAATGAACTGGCCATAACCACCACGGCGACGATCATTCCCCGACGGTTAAGGACTATTTGTCGCAGACTCATTCCATTATTGCGTAATTGAATACCGACGAGGAACAGGAGAAAGATCAGCGTATATTCGCTGGCTTCGGTCGCGTGCTGTAAAAAAGACAGGCCGGTCAGGCCGAGCAGAAAACCGAGCACCACCACGCCGCACAGCTGCAGCGATTCCAGGGCCATGGCCAGGCGCGAAGGTAATTTCTCCTGCCGATGCTGACTGCGCCATGGCATTTTACTTTCCAGCCACAGCAGGGCGGCAATATTACACAGTAAAATGATGACCACGCTCACTGCAGCGTAATGCAATATGGCCAGCAGGTTGCTGGCCATATTGTCGAGGAATGCCAGGCCGATCCCCATAAAGAAAAGGATGACATAGACAATCCAGCTGAGCATCCGGTTAATCAGTTTTAGCGCGGAGGATTGACGAAGTGGCACCAGATAGCCGACAACCAGCGGCAACAGAATGATGAAGAGTCCCGAGAACATGAACGATGCAGCCCTTGCATAATGAGAATAGCGCCCATGACACTACCCAAATCACCGGGCCGAGTAAAGCTGTCACCAGAAAGAAAAAGCCCGGAAACCCGGGCTTTACAAAGGATTAATCGCGTTTTTCCAGCAGGGTGCGATACAGCACGCCGCCGAGGATCCCGCCGACGATCGGCATGACCCAGAACAGCCACAGCTGCTGCAGCGCCCAGCCGCCCTGGAAAATGGCTACCGCGGTGCTGCGCGCCGGGTTGACCGAGGTGTTGGTGACCGGAATGCTGATCAAATGGATGAGGGTCAGCGCCAGGCCGATAGCGATGGGGGCAAAGCCCGCCGGGGCATGTTTATCGGTCGCGCCATGAATAACCAGCAGGAAGCCGCAGGTCAGGACAATTTCAATGACGATAGCCGACAGCATGGAGAAGCCGCCCGGGGAGTGTTCGCCATAGCCATTGGAGGCAAATCCGCTGGCGGCGGCATCAAAGCCGGCTTTACCGCTGGCCACCACGTACAGCACCGCCGCGGCAATAATGCCGCCGACCACCTGAGCGATAATATAGCCAATGACTTCTTTCGCCGGGAAACGGCCGCCGGCCCACAGGCCCAGGGTCACCGCCGGGTTGAAATGCCCCCCGGAAATATGGCCGACCGCAAATGCCATGGTTAATACCGTTAAGCCAAATGCCAGCGCGACGCCGGCAAAACCAATACCGAGCTCAGGGAAGGCTGCGGCAAGCACGGCGCTACCGCAGCCACCAAATACAAGCCAGAAAGTGCCGAAGCATTCTGCTGCTAATTTTCTGAACATAACCACCTCAATTAAATTGTATACGCGCACGAGCGGACCGTGCCGGTCTTTATTTATCGTGATAAGGGATGACGATAAAAATAAAGCGGCGTTATTCTAGAGATAATCGCCATCCCAGAGCCAGTTAAATATATTGATATTATTTGATTTAGGGCAAGGTGAAGGGATTCCGTTTGCCAGTGTAGTCTTTCCTTTATCCGTGGAAGATTATCAATAGTGTAGATCATAACGCCTGAAATAAAACTATTTTGTTTGATGAATAATCAACAGCCGGTAATAGGCGATAAGTGAGTAATTTTATGAATATATTTAATCCGCTGAATATGAGCCACGGATGCGATTAAGCAGAGTGTCATCTTGCCGTCGCCCTCGCTATACTGTTGATTACTGAAGGAGAGTGGTGGTTTAGCGGAGGGGATATGCTTCTTGAGCGCGTAGAAATCGTCGGTTTTCGCGGTATCAATCGTTTGTCGTTGATGCTGGAGCAAAATAACGTCCTGATCGGGGAGAACGCGTGGGGGAAGTCCAGTCTGCTTGATGCGCTGACCCTGCTTTTGTCCCCTGAGTTCGATCTTTATCACTTTGTACGCGATGACTTCTGGTTTCCCCCGGGCGACATCCAGGGGCGCGAGCACCATTTGCATATTATCCTGACCTTCCGTGAAACCGAACCGGGGCGCCATCGGGTCCGGCGTTTTCGTCCGCTTCAGCGCTGCTGGGTACCTTGTGACGATGGTTATCATCGGGTGTTCTATCGTCTGGAAGGCGAGCTCGCCGATGACGACAGCGTGATGACCCTGCGGAGCTTTATCGATGGCGAAGGCGAAGCGCTGGCGGTTGAGGATATTGATGATCTGGCCAGACACCTGGTGCGTCTGATGCCGGTGCTGCGCCTGCGCGACGCGCGCTTTATGCGGCGTATCCATAACGGGACGGTACCGCATTCGCCGCAGATAGAGATCACCGCCCGCCAGCTCGATTTTCTCTCCCGGGAGCTGGTCAGCCATCCGCAAAATTTATCGGACGGTCAGATCCGCGAGGGGTTGTCGGCCATGGTGCAGCTGCTGGAGCATTACTTTGCCGAGCAAAGCAGCGCCCAGACGCGGCATCGTCTGATGCGGCGGCGCTCCCATGATGAGCAGCGCAGCTGGCGCTATCTGGATATTATCAACCGGATGATCGATAAACCCGGCGGGCGCAGCCATCGGGTGATTCTGCTGGGGCTGTTTTCCACCCTCCTGCAGGCAAAAGGGACGGTGCGCCTCGATCGCGACGCGCGGCCGCTGTTGCTGATTGAAGATCCGGAGACGCGTTTGCATCCGATTATGCTCTCTGTCGCCTGGCACCTGCTGAATTTATTGCCGCTGCAGCGCGTGACCACCACCAACTCCGGGGAGCTGTTGTCCCTGACGCCGGTGGAGCAGGTCTGTCGACTGGTTCGTGAGTCGTCGAGGGTGTCGGCATGGCGGCTGGGACCCGGCGGAATGAATGCCGAAGACAGCCGGCGTATCGCCTTCCATATTCGCTTCAATCGCGCCTCATCGCTCTTCGCCCGCTGTTGGCTGCTGGTGGAAGGGGAGACGGAGACCTGGGTTATCAACGAACTGGCCCGCCAGTGTGGCCATCATTTTGATGCCGAGGGCGTGAAGGTGATCGAGTTCGCCCAGTCAGGCCTTAAACCACTGATCAAATTTGCCCGCCGGATGGGGATCCAGTGGCACGTGCTGGTGGATGGCGATGAGGCGGGGAAAAAATATGCCGCCACCGTGCTCGGCCTGCTGAATAACGATCGCGAGCTGGAGCGTGACCATTTGACGAGCCTGCCAGCGATGGATATGGAGCACTTTATGTATCGCCAGGGATTTGATGACGTTTATCACCGGGTGGCGCAGATCCCGGATAATGTCCCTATGAATATGCGGCGGGTGATCACCAAGGCCATCCATCGTTCATCCAAGCCCGACCTGGCGATTGAGGTGGCGATGGAGGCCGGCCGACGCGGGGTGGACGCGGTGCCGACGCTGTTAAAGAAAATGTTCTCGCGGGTACTGTGGCTGGCTCGTGGTCGTGCAGATTAACCTGCGCCGTAGGGTTGGCGCAAAGCTCTCCGGTAGCTAAACAAAACGTAAGCAACGTTAAAAATGGGTGTTCTGTTGTCGACGGGTTTGGATAGAATCACCGTCTGGAGCGGCAGGGAAACAGCAGGAATCGGATAATGAAAGTGAAGGGAAAACGCAGGACAATCTGGTGGTTGTTAGCGATCGTTGTGCTGGGTCTGGCCGTCTGGGGATGGCGGATCCTGAATGCGCCGCTGCCGAACTACCAGACGCTGGTGGTGCGCAAAGGTGACCTCCAGCAGAGCGTGCTGGCCACCGGTAAGCTGGATGCCCTGCGGAAAGTTGACGTCGGCGCCCAGGTCAGCGGACAGCTGAAAACGCTGCACGTCAATATCGGCGATAAGGTCAAAAAGGACCAGTTGCTGGGGGTTATCGATCCGGAGCAGGCGCAAAACCAAATTAAAGAGGTTGAAGCGACGCTGATGGAACTGCGTGCCCAGCTCAATCAGGCGCGCGCGGAGAGCAAACTGGCGCAGGTGACTCTGGCCCGTCAGCAGCAGCTGGCGCAGCGCCAGCTGGTCTCGCGACAGGACCTTGATACCGCGGCCACCGATCTGGCGGTGAAACAAGCGCAGATCGGCACTATTGAAGCGCAAATCAAGCGTAACCAGGCAACGCTCGACACCGCGAAGACCAACCTCGACTACACGCGGATCCTGGCGCCGATGGCTGGCGAAGTGACGCAAATTACCACCCTGCAGGGACAGACGGTGATCGCCGCCCAGCAGGCGCCGAACATTCTGACGCTGGCGGATCTCAGCACCATGCTGGTCAAAGCGCAGGTCTCTGAAGCGGATGTCATCCACCTCAGACCGGGGCAAAAGGCGTGGTTTACCGTGCTGGGGGATCCGCTGACTCGCTATGAAGGCACGCTGAAAGACATTTTGCCGACGCCGGAAAAAGTCAATGACGCCATCTTCTACTATGCCCGCTTCGAGGTGCCGAATCCGCAGGGCATCCTGCGTCTCGACATGACCGCGCAGGTGCATATCCAGCTGGCCGAGGTGAAAAACGTGATTACCATCCCGCTGAGCGCCCTGGGTGACGCGGTGGGTGATAACCGCTATCACGTCCGGTTGTTGCGCACCGGCGAGGTAAAAGAGCGTGAGGTTGCCATTGGCGCCCGCAACGATACCGACGTCGCGGTGGTGCAGGGGCTGGATGAGGGAGATGAAGTGATCGTCGGCGAGAGCGCGAGCGGGGCGGCAAAATGACGGCGCTGCTTGAGCTGCGTGATATTCGTCGCAGCTACCCTTCCGGCGACGGCAGCGTTGAGGTACTGAAGGGGATCACCCTCAGCATCAATGCGGGGGAGATGGTGGCGATCGTGGGTGCCTCCGGCTCGGGCAAATCGACGCTGATGAATATTCTCGGCTGTCTCGACAAACCGACCAGCGGCACCTACCGGGTGGCGGGAACCGATATCGCGCAGTTGAATGGCGATGCGCTGGCTCGGCTGCGGCGGGAACACTTTGGTTTTATCTTTCAACGCTACCACTTGCTGTCACATCTTACCGCCGCGCAGAACGTTGAAGTGCCTGCGGTGTATGCCGGCAGCGAGCGACGGGCACGCCTGGCGCGCGCCCATGATCTGCTGGTGCGTCTGGGGCTTGGCGATCGGGCTGACTATCAGCCGTCGCAACTGTCCGGCGGCCAGCAGCAGCGGGTGAGTATCGCCCGTGCGCTGATGAACGGCGGGGAAGTGATTCTGGCGGATGAACCGACCGGCGCGCTGGACAGCCATTCCGGCGAAGAGGTGATGGCGATCCTGCATCAGCTCAAAGCTCAGGGCCATACGGTCATCATTGTCACCCACGATCCGCAGGTCGCGGCCCAGGCGGAACGGATCATTGAGATCCGCGATGGCGAGATCGTCCGCAATCCGCCCGGCAGCCGCCAGGGCGGTGGGCTGCGCGCCCGTCAGCAGCCGGAACCCTCGGCGTGGCGTCAGTTTACCAGTGGCTTTCGCGAAGCGCTGGTTATGGCGTGGCGGGCGATGGCGGCGAATAAAATGCGTACCCTGCTGACTATGCTCGGCATTATTATCGGCATTGCGTCGGTGGTATCGATCGTGGTGGTCGGTGATGCCGCCAAACAGATGGTGCTGGCGGATATTCGCGCCATCGGCACCAATACCATCGATGTCTATCCCGGAAAGGATTTTGGCGATGACGACCCGCGTTATCAGCAGGCGCTGAAGTATGACGATTTGCTGGCGATCCAGAAACAGCCATGGGTGCGTTCCGCCACGCCGGCGGTATCGAAAAGCCTGCGCCTGCGCGCCAACAATATTGACGTTGCCGCCAGCGCGGAGGGGGTCGGGCCGCAGTACTTTAATGTTTACGGCATGACCTTCAGCGAAGGCAATACCTTTAATGAACTGCAGCTCAACAGTCGGGCGCAGGTGGTAGTGCTCGACAGCAATACCCGTCGCCAGCTGTTTCCCAATAAAGCGAAAGTGGTGGGCGAGGTGATTCTGGTGGGCAATATGCCGGCCACGGTGATCGGCGTCGCGGATGAAAAACAGTCAATGTTTGGCAGCAGTAAAATTCTCCGCGTCTGGTTGCCTTACACCACCATGGCGGGAAGAGTGATGGGCCAGTCGTGGCTGAACTCCATTACGGTACGCGTTCATGAAGGTTATGACAGTGAAACCGCGGAGAAACAGCTGCTGCGTCTACTGGAGCTGCGGCATGGTAAAAAAGATGTATTCACCTGGAATATGGACAGCATCTTGAAAACCGCAGAAAGGACCACACATACCTTACAGCTGTTCCTGACATTGGTGGCGGTGATTGCCCTGGTGGTTGGCGGTATTGGTGTAATGAATATTATGCTGGTGTCGGTGACCGAACGGACGCGCGAAATCGGCATCCGCATGGCGGTTGGCGCGCGGGCCAGCGATGTACTGCAGCAGTTTCTCATCGAAGCGGTGCTGGTTTGCCTGGTCGGTGGCGCGCTGGGGGTCACGTTATCGCTGATGATCGCATTTATTCTGCAGCTGTTTCTGCCCGGCTGGGAGATCGGTTTTTCCCCGCTGGCTCTGCTAACGGCTTTTCTCTGTTCGACGTTGACCGGGGTGCTGTTTGGTTGGCTGCCAGCGCGCAACGCGGCACGGCTCGATCCGGTGGATGCGCTGGCACGCGAATAGAAATAAAAATGCCAGTCAGAAGGACTGGCATTTTATTAGCAGGATGTACACAATGAAGCAAAAGAGTTATGCAGCCGTTTCCGCTTCCACAGGGACGATCACGCTGGCGTGGTTGCCTTTTGGCCCCTGGTGAACATCAAACCGAACGGCTTGTCCGGCTTTTAGCGTTCTGTAACCATCCATCTGGATGGTGGAGTAATGGGCGAAAATGTCTTCGCCGCCGCCCTCAGGGCAGATAAAACCGAACCCTTTGGCATTGTTGAACCACTTAACAGTACCCATTTCCATACTTCGACATCCTTCGTAAATCTTTATAAGTAAGATGGAATGAACCGGTGGTGGAGTTACGAGTTGTTCAATTGCTCGCCAACTCTCGCCACTACAATTTAGAGAAATACGAAAACGCGTCAAGCGATTGAGGAGGGGGAACGGCGAAAAATGCGTCAAAATTTGAAGCAGTTAACGCTATTGCCGGGGAATGTGACAGCCGTCGCGGATAGAAGCGATAGATGATAGTTATCTATGATCTGTTGTAGATTTGTGATGAGCATAACCTCTGGTCATCGACAGGCCTCCGCCTGTTGGCAACAGCAACCGATGATGAACACTGACGATGAGTAAGAGAGATTGGCTGGACTTCGAGCACCTGGTTGACGACGAAGTTCGTGATGCGATTAAACCGCCATCTATGTATAAAGTGATATTGGTCAATGATGACTACACTCCAATGGAGTTTGTTATTGACGTGTTACAAAAATTCTTTTCTTATGATGTTGAACGTGCAACGCAACTGATGCTCACGGTTCACTATGAAGGTAAGGCGATTTGTGGCGTGTTTACCGCGGAAGTGGCGGAGACCAAAGTCGCTATGGTGAATCAGTACGCGAGGGAGAACGAGCATCCATTGCTGTGTACGCTGGAAAAAGCCTGAATACAGGCATGAAAATTGGGGGAGGTGCCTATGCTCAATCAAGAACTGGAACTCAGTTTAAATATGGCTTTCGCCAGAGCGCGCGAGCACCGTCATGAGTTTATGACCGTCGAGCACTTGCTGCTGGCTCTGCTAAGCAACCCCTCGGCCCGTGAGGCCCTGGAAGCGTGTTCAGTGGACCTGGTGGCATTGCGTCAGGAACTTGAAGCCTTCATCGAACAAACCACACCCGTCCTGCCAGCCACGGAAGAAGAGCGCGACACCCAGCCGACGCTGAGCTTCCAGCGTGTGCTGCAGCGCGCCGTCTTCCACGTGCAATCTTCTGGCCGCAGCGAAGTGACCGGCGCCAACGTACTGGTGGCCATTTTCAGCGAGCAGGAGTCGCAGGCCGCTTACCTGCTGCGTAAACATGAAGTCAGCCGACTCGATGTGGTGAACTTCATTTCTCATGGTACACGCAAAGACGAGCCGAGCCAGTCTTCCGATAACAGCGGAAGCCAGCCTGGCAATGAAGAGCAAGCCGGCGGGGAGGAACGTATGGAAAACTTCACCACCAACCTCAATCAGCTTGCTCGCGTCGGCGGCATTGATCCCCTGATCGGCCGTGAAAAAGAGCTGGAGCGTGCGATTCAGGTCCTGTGCCGTCGCCGTAAAAATAACCCACTGCTGGTGGGTGAATCCGGCGTCGGTAAAACTGCGATCGCCGAAGGCCTTGCCTGGCGCATTGTGCAGGGCGATGTGCCGGAAGTGATGGCCGACTGCACCATCTACTCGCTCGACATTGGCTCTTTGCTGGCAGGGACCAAATATCGTGGCGATTTTGAAAAACGCTTCAAAGCGTTGCTTAAACAGCTGGAGCAGGATACCAACAGCATCCTGTTTATTGATGAAATCCACACCATTATCGGTGCGGGGGCGGCTTCTGGCGGCCAGGTCGATGCGGCTAACCTGATTAAACCGCTGCTTTCCAGCGGCAAGATCCGGGTGATCGGCTCCACCACCTACCAGGAGTTCAGCAACATCTTTGAGAAAGATCGTGCGCTGGCCCGTCGTTTCCAGAAGATCGATATCACCGAACCGTCGGTGGAAGAGACGGTGCAGATTATCAACGGCCTGAAGCCGAAGTACGAAGCGCACCATGACGTGCGTTATACCGCTAAGGCGGTGCGTGCGGCGGTTGAGCTGGCGGTAAAATACATTAACGATCGTCATCTGCCGGATAAGGCAATTGACGTCATTGACGAAGCGGGCGCGCGGGCGCGCTTAATGCCGGTCAGCAAGCGTAAGAAAACGGTCAATGTGGCGGATATCGAGTCAGTGGTGGCGCGCATTGCGCGGATCCCTGAGAAGAGCGTCTCCCAGAGCGATCGCGATACGCTGAAAAACCTTGGCGACCGTCTGAAAATGCTGGTCTTCGGTCAGGATAAAGCCATTGAGGCGCTGACCGAAGCCATCAAAATGGCGCGCGCCGGGCTGGGCCATGAGCACAAGCCGGTTGGGTCATTCCTGTTCGCCGGGCCTACCGGGGTCGGGAAAACCGAAGTGACCGTGCAACTGGCGAAGGCGCTGGGTATTGAGCTGCTGCGTTTTGACATGTCCGAATATATGGAACGTCATACCGTCAGCCGTTTAATCGGGGCGCCTCCGGGCTACGTTGGCTTCGATCAGGGCGGGCTGCTGACCGATGCGGTGATTAAACATCCGCACGCAGTGCTGCTGCTTGATGAGATCGAAAAAGCGCATCCAGATGTGTTTAACCTGCTGCTGCAGGTGATGGATAACGGTACGCTGACCGATAACAACGGGCGTAAAGCGGACTTCCGCAACGTGGTGCTGGTGATGACCACTAACGCCGGGGTGCGGGAAACTGAGCGTAAATCGATTGGCCTTATTCAGCAGGACAACAGTCCGGATGCAATGGATGAGATTAAGAAGATCTTTACGCCGGAGTTCCGTAACCGCCTCGACAACATTATCTGGTTCGATCATCTCTCTACCACGGTGATCCATCAGGTTGTCGACAAGTTTATCGTCGAGCTGCAGGTCCAGCTGGACCAGAAAGGCGTCTCCCTGGAAGTCAGTCAGGAAGCGCGCGACTGGCTGGCGGAGAAAGGTTACGACCGGGCGATGGGGGCACGTCCAATGGGACGCGTCATTCAGGACAACCTGAAAAAGCCGCTGGCGAACGAGCTGCTGTTCGGCTCGCTGGTCGATGGTGGCCAGGTGACAGTGTCTCTGGACAGCGCGAAGAATGCGCTGACCTACGATTTCCAGAGCGCGCAGAAGCACAAACCGGAAGCCGCCCACTAAAGCGATGTCTTCAACGTAAAAACCGGCCCTGGGCCGGTTTTTTTTTGCCGGCGGCAGATATGAAAAGACCGGGAATTATCCCGGCCTTCAGCATCTGACGCCTTAAGGGCGAAAACAATCAGCGACTACGGAAGACAATGCGGCCTTTGCTCAGGTCGTACGGGGTCAGCTCAACAGTCACTTTGTCGCCCGTCAGAATGCGGATGTAGTTTTTACGCATTTTACCGGAAATATGCGCAGTTACCACGTGACCGTTTTCCAGTTCTACGCGGAACATAGTGTTAGGCAACGTTTCAAGTACGGTGCCCTGCATTTCAATATTGTCTTCTTTGGCCATCTAGTCCTCTGGGGTATCACTACCGTAGTTTTGAACCGGCAAGATAATGCCGAAGTTCATCATGTAAGTAAAGTTTTACGTATCTACCCTGAATCATTCGCCTTGCCGCAAGGTGCGCAGTCAGCACACCGGCAACGGATATATGACGGGTATGAATCGCCGAAGTAGTTTTGGCGCATTGCCCGGAACACACACGGCTATGCCGCGTGACAGGCGCAAACGTAAAGGGGAGTGACAGAACGATGGGCGTTATCTGACTCTTATTATTCCCAAACGGCGGCGGGGCAACAGGCAGAAGCTACTCTACCGCGCAATTATACCATCCTGACGCAAAATGTGCTGAAAACATTTTTATTGCGCGCCCGGAAATAGCACCCGCGGCACCCAAAATAGCTCGGGCAGGCGGTAGCCGCGTAATACTGACAGGTAGTCAAGATAATCGCGGCGGGGAATATCCACCGCGCCTAATGAGGCGGTATGGTTGTTCAGTACCTGGCAGTCGATTAATTTACCACCACTCTGCGTAAAAGCCTGACAGAATACCAGCAGCGCGGTTTTGGAGGCATTTTCTGCCCGGCTGAACATCGATTCGCCGCAAAACAGCGCCCCCTGCGCCACGCCGTACATTCCACCTACCAGCGTATTCTCTTGCCAGACTTCAATGGAATGGGCATGGCCCAGCTCATGGAGTTGGTGATAGGCGCGAACGATACTGCTGGTTATCCAGGTGCCTTCGTCACGATCGCTGGCGCAGCCTTCAATGACCTCACCAAAGGCATGATTCAGCGTGACGCGATAAGGCGAACGCTGATGAAAACGCTTCATGCTGCGGCTGAGATGAAACTGTTCCGGCCAGAGCACCGCCCGGGGATCGGGCGACCACCAGAGGATCGGGTCGCCCGGAGAAAACCATGGAAAGATACCGCGCTGATAGGCCATCAGCAGACGTGCCGGGCTCAGATCGCCGCCGAGCGCCAGCAGGCCGTTAGGTTCACGGAGGGCGCCTTCCGGGGAAGGGAAGGCGATAGAATGCCGGGAGAGCTGAACCAGACGCATTTTAACCTCAATACGCATCAGCAAAAATTAGATAATAGCCTACAGACGCTGTTTAAACTGGAAGTACCGGCCCTGTTTAGCGAGCAGATCCGCGTGACTACCTTGCTCAATTATCTGGCCGTTGTCCATGACTATTATCTGATTAAAACGCGCCAGGCCCCGCAGGCGGTGAGTCACCATCAGCACGGTTTTCTCGCGCATCACTTCCGCCAGAAGATGCAGGATCTGGCTTTCGGTGGCCGCATCCAGGCCTTCTGTCGGCTCATCGAGCAGCATCAGCGGCGCATCGTGGAGCAGTGCGCGGGCAATCGCCAGCCGGCGCAGTTCGCCGCCGGATAGCTGGCGCCCGCCTTCCCCCAGCCAGCTGTTCAGTCCGCCATCTTCCAGCAGTTTTTCCAGCCCCACTTTCTCGAGGGTCGCGCAGAGCGCGGTATCGTCAGCGTCTGGCGCCGCCAGCAGCAGGTTGTCGCGCAGCGTAGCGCTGAACAGGTGCACGCGCTGCGGCACCACGCTCATCGCCTGACGCAGGGTGGCTTCGCTGAGCTGGGACAGCGGCTGGTCGTTGAGCAAAATCTCTCCCTGCGTTGGATCCCAGGCCCGGGTGAGGAGTTGCAACAGCGTCGACTTTCCGCAGCCGGTCCGGCCAAGAATGGCGATGTGCTCTCCGGCGGCAATCTGCAGGGAGATATTCTCCAGGGCGGGGGAGGGTTGGTGCGGGTAGCGGAAGGTAACCTGGGTGAAGGTTAAGGCCACCTGCGCAGGCACGCTGGCTTCACCCTCGACGAAAGTGACCTCCGGCTGCTGGTCGGTGATCTGCGAGATCCGCCGTGCGGAGGCGATCACCTGACCTAAATGCTGGAAAGCGCCAGTGACTGGCGCCAGGGCTTCGAAGGCCGCCAGGGCGCAGAAAACAAACAGCGCGATCAGCGCCCCTGGCTGGCTGTTACCCCCGATGCCGGCGGACGCCAGCCAGAGCATGGCCACCACGGCGATGCCGCCGATTAATAGCATTACTGCCTGCGAAAGCGCGGTCAGCTCGGCCTGACGGCGCTGTGCGTCCTGCCAGCTGAGCTCGGTCTTTTCCATTTGCGCGCGGTAGCGGTCGCTGGCGTTAAACACCATCAGCTCTGCCTGGCCCTGCAGCCAGGCAGTGAGCTGTTGGCGATACTGGCCGCGCAACTGCGTCATACTTTCGCCGGCTGGTTTACCTGCGCGATAGAACAGCGGCGGCATAACCAGCAGGGTGACCAGCATGATGCCGCCGAGCGTCAGCGCAAGGGTAACGTCGAGCAGGCTTAATCCGCAGGTGACCACTACAATCACCACCAGCGCGCCGACCAGCGGTGAAATCACCCGCAGGTAGAGATGATCCAGGGTATCGACATCGGCCACCACCCGGTTGAGCAGTTCACCCTGGCGAAAGCGCGCCAGCCCCGCGGGAGAGAGGGGGAGTAGTTTGCTGAAGGTGAAGACGCGCAGGTGCTGCAGCACGCGGAAGGTCGCGTCATGACTGACCAGACGCTCGAAGTAGCGCCCGGCGGTACGGATAATCGCCGCGCCGCGGACGCCCGCGGCAGGCAGCATATAGTTAAAACTGTAGATCCCGGCGACACCCACCACCGCTGAGGCGGAGAGGAACCAGCCGGAGAGCGTCAGCAGGCCGATGCTGGCCAGCAGAGTCACGATGGCCAGCACGACGCCGAGCAGCAGCATCCATTTATGGCGTTTATAGAGCGCCAGATAGGGTAAAAGTGCGCGCATTTAAATCTCCTCCTGACGATGGGCCAGCAGCGCCGAGAAGACCCCACCGGCACGGGCCAGCGTGGCGTAGTCGCCTTGTTCGATAATCTGTCCGTCCTTCATGACCCAGACGGCATCCCAGTCAGCCAGTCCCTCGAGCTGGTGGGTGACCAGCAGCGTGGTTTGCTCGGTGGAGGCATGGGTCAGGGCCTGCATCACCCGCTGTTCGCTATGGGCGTCGAGGCTGGCGGCGGGTTCATCCAGCAACAGCAGGCGGCAGGGCACCAACAGCGCGCGAGCAACCGCGATACGCTGCGCCTGTCCTACCGACAGGCGACCCGCCTGATCGCCCACGGCGGTATGGATCCCGTCCGGCAACAGGGCGATAAACTCACTGACCCAGGCTTTATCCAGCGCCAGCCGAAGCTGGGCATCGCTGGCTTCCGGCCACGCCAGCAGCACATTCTCCCGCAGCGTGGCGGCAGGTAGTTGAGGATTCTGTCCCACCCAACTTAACAGGCGGCGCCAGCGATCGGCGTCCAGTTCGCGCAGCTCCGCGCCGTTGACCTTCAGCGAGCCCTCGTAGGGCAAGAAGCCAAGCAGTGTGTTCAGCAGTGAACTTTTCCCGGAGCCGCTCTGACCGACCAGCACAACGCGTGCGCCAGCAGGCAGTGAAAAGTTAAGCGGCCCGGCCAGGACTTTACCTTCCGGAGAGGTGATCACCAGATCGCGCGCTTCCACGCCAATCAGATCGTTATCGTTTAAGGTTTTCTCGCCGCGCTCCACCTGAGTCAATGGGGTTTCCATAAACGTTTTCAGGCTGTCTGCGGCGCCCACGGCCTGAGCTTTGGCATGGTAGAAGGTGCCCAGGTCACGTAACGGCTGGAAAAATTCCGGAGCGAGGATCAGCGTCAGGAAGCCTGCCATCAGCGTGACGCCCGCGCCATAGTGGCCGAAGTTCAGCTCGCCAAGGTAAGAGAAGCCAAAATAGACCGCCACCAGCGCAATGGAGAGGGAGGTGAAAAACTCCAGCACCCCGGAGGAGAGGAAGGCCAGACGCAGGACTTCCATGGTGCGTTGGCGAAAATCCTGCGAGGCGTCGCGAATATTATCGATTTCTGCCTGACCGCGGTGAAAAATACGCAGGGTTTCCATGCCGCGCAGGCGGTCGAGGAAATGGCCGCTCAGGCGGGCCAGCGCCTGGAAGTTACGCCGGTTGGCATCGGCGGCGCCCATCCCGACCAGCGCCATGAAAAGCGGGATCAGCGGGGCGGTGCCGAGGAGGATCAATGCGGCGGCCCAGTTAATCGGGAAAATAGTGATAACGATCAGCAGCGGCACGCAGGCCGCCAGCGTCATCTGGGGCAGGTAGCGCGCATAATAATCGTGCATATCATCGATCTGCTCAAGGATAAGCGTTGCCCAACTGCCGGCCGGTTTGCCCTGGATCCAGGCGGGGCCCGCCTGCTGGAGGCGGTCGAGAACCTGACGGCGAATTTCATAGCGGATATGCTGCCCGGCCTGAAAACCAACCCGCTCACGCAGCCAGACCACCCAGGCGCGCAGCACAAAGACCAGTACCAGCAGCGTCAGCGGCAGCAGCAGGGCGGTTGCCGGAATATTTTCCATCACCATCCGGTGCAGGATCCGCGCCAGGAACCAGGCCTGCGCGACGATCAGCAGACCGCTTGCCACGCCAAGCAGGCGGGAAATCATCAACCAGCGACGGGAGATAATACTTTGCTGTTTTAACCAGCGGGTTAACTCTTGTTGACGGGTTTTATTCATTGCGCGCTTTGCAGGTATCGTTATGGGAATATTGGGCACGGCAATGTTACATCGCGGCAAAAATAAAGGCGACTTTTCGTCGCCTTCTTTACCTTTGTTACTGACTTGTAAAGATTATTTGCAAGCGTCGGCCAAACCGTCCAGGTAACGCTCGGCGTCCAGCGCCGCCATGCAGCCGGTGCCAGCGGAGGTGATCGCCTGACGATAGATATGGTCCATGACATCGCCAGCGGCAAATACGCCCGGGATACTGGTTTGCGTGGCGTTGCCGTGGATCCCGGACTGCACTTTGATATAGCCGTTTTCCAGTTCCAGCTGACCTTCAAAGATGGCGGTGTTCGGGCTGTGGCCAATGGCGACGAACAAGCCTGCCACTTCCAGAGACTCGACGTTGTCGCTGTTTTTGGTATCGCGCAGGCGCAGGCCGCTGACGCCCATCTGGTCGCCGGTCACCTCTTCGAGGGTGCGGTCGGTATGCAGCACGATGTTGCCGCTCGCCACTTTATCCATCAGACGTTTGATGAGGATTTTTTCCGCGCGGAAGGCGTCGCGGCGGTGGATCAGATGCACCTCAGAGGCAATATTGGACAGATACAGAGCCTCTTCAACCGCGGTGTTACCGCCGCCGATCACCGCCACTTTCTGATTGCGATAGAAGAATCCGTCACAGGTGGCGCAAGCTGAAACGCCACGGCCTTTAAACGCCTCTTCCGATGGCAGACCGAGGTAGCGCGCCGATGCGCCGGTGGCAATGATCAGCGCATCACAGGTGTACTCACCGCTATCGCCTGTCAGACGGAACGGACGGTTTTGCAGATCGACGCGGCTGATGTGGTCGAAAATAATTTCCGTTTCAAATTTCGCGGCATGCTCGTGCATGCGCTCCATCAGCAGCGGGCCGGTGAGATCGTTAGGATCGCCCGGCCAGTTTTCCACTTCCGTCGTGGTGGTCAGCTGACCGCCTTTTTCCATCCCGGTGATCAGCACCGGCTGCAGGTTGGCGCGTGCGGCATAGACCGCCGCGGTGTATCCCGCAGGTCCAGAACCAAGGATAAGCAGTTTACTGTGTTTGGCTGTGCCCATGAGATCCCCATAATAATTGGCATACATTGGGCAGAGATTGTAGGGAATTTGTTGTCGTAAAAAAAGAGCACAGCGATTTTGTTAACGATGTGTGCAATAGAAGCGACCGATGAATTGGCGATTTTACCGGCAAAGAATATAACTATTTCTACTGTCAGCGGGACAATTATAAGACGAAAAAATGAGAATCAACCAGGGGGGATGATGAATATCTGGCATCTTGTACTAAAAATCGATGTTTTGCTTTGACAATCCCCTGTGCTTTTGCGAAAACATTCATGGAAGAAGAAAAGCAGTATTTAGCGTGCGGCGAATTTTCATGCACGCAAATGCCATTTTTATCCGGGTTAACGAAATCTACGCATGGTGTGGACAGACGCCATGCGTGATGTCGGTGACTGCCGTCAGGCAACGGGCTTCTCACGTACCCCTGGGTTACCCATTGTCGTACGGGTAATAACAGGATGGGCTCTGGCAGTGAAGGCACAGAGCCGGAACAGGAGTAGGGAAGGAATACAGAGAGACAATAATAATGGTAGATAGCAAGAAGCGCCCTGGCAAAGATCTCGACCGCATTGATCGTAACATCCTGAATGAATTGCAAAAAGATGGGCGAATTTCTAACGTCGAGCTTTCTAAACGGGTGGGACTTTCTCCGACGCCTTGCCTTGAGCGCGTGCGTCGTCTTGAAAGACAGGGTTTTATTCAGGGCTATACGGCGCTGCTCAACCCGCATTATCTGGATGCATCACTTCTGGTATTTGTTGAGATTACTCTGAATCGTGGCGCACCGGATGTGTTTGAGCAATTTAACGCCGCAGTGCAAAAACTTGAAGAAATTCAAGAGTGTCATCTGGTTTCCGGTGATTTCGACTACCTGTTGAAAACCCGCGTACCGGATATGTCAGCGTATCGTAAATTACTGGGCGAGACCTTGCTGCGCCTGCCGGGCGTAAACGACACCCGTACCTACGTGGTGATGGAAGAAGTCAAGCAAAGTAATCGTCTGGTTATTAAGACGCGCTAACACGGAACAGGTGCAAAATCGACGTAGTTTGATTACACTCCTGTTAATCCATACAGCAACAGTGCCGGGGAGACCCGGCGCTGTTGTCCGTTTTAGCAGCAGGCAGGAAACAGCCTGATACCTGGAGAGCCTTTCTTGAGCCAGGAATACACCGAAGACAAAGAAGTCAAACTAACCAAACTCAGCAGCGGGCGCCGACTCCTTGAGGCGATGCTCATCCTTTGCTCCCTCTTCGCCATCTGGCTGATGGCGGCACTACTGAGCTTTAACCCCTCGGATCCAAGCTGGTCGCAGACGGCGTGGCATGAGCCTATTCATAATTTAGGCGGCGCCCCCGGTGCGTGGCTTGCCGATACCCTCTTTTTCATTTTTGGCGTCATGGCCTACACCATCCCGGTCATCATTATTGGCGGATGCTGGTTTGCCTGGCGGCATCAGGAAAACGACGAATACATTGATTATTTCGCCGTTTCCCTGCGCCTCATTGGCGCGTTAGCCCTGATCCTGACCTCCTGCGGTCTGGCAGCCATTAACGCCGATGATATCTGGTACTTTGCCTCGGGCGGAGTGATCGGCAGCCTGCTGAGCACCACGCTGCAACCGCTGCTGCACAGCAGCGGCGGCACCATCGCCCTGTTATGCATCTGGGCGGCCGGCCTGACGCTGTTCACCGGTTGGTCGTGGGTCAGCATTGCGGAAAAATTGGGCGGCGGGATCCTGTCGGTACTCACCTTTGCCAGCAACCGTACCCGTCGCGATGATACCTGGGTCGATGAAGGCGAATACGAAGACGACGATGAAGAGTACGACGACGAAGAGGCGGCAACCCCTCAGGAGTCGCGTCGTGCCCGTATTTTACGCAGCGCGCTGGCGCGACGTAAGCGTCTGGCCGAGAAGTTTACCAACCCCATGGGGCGTAAAACCGACGCGGCGCTTTTCTCCGGCAAACGGATGGATGACGGTGAAGAGGCGGTGCAATACAGCGCCAGCGGTGCGCCTGTCGCCGCCGACGATGTCCTGTTTTCCGGCGCCAGCGCGGCACGTCCCACAGAGGATGATGTGCTGTTCTCCGGCGCCAGCGCCGCGCGCCCTGGAGATTTCGACCCTTACGATCCGTTGCTGAATGGTCATAGTATCGCTGAGCCCGTGGGCGCAGCGGCGGCGGCCACTGCCGCGCCACAGGCGTGGGCTGAATCCGCGGCTGGCCATCAGGGCGCTGCGCCTGCTTATCAGCCGGAAGCGGGTTACCCTCCGCAGGCGTACCAGCCAGAGCCGGCACCGTATCAGCAGCCGGTTTACGATCCGCATGCTGGTCAGCCGGCACCGCAGGCGTACCAGCCAGAGCCGGCGCCGTATCAGCAGCCGGTTTACGATCCGCACGCTGCTCAGCCTGCGCCGCAGGCGTATCAGCCAGAGTCGGCGCCGTATCAGCAGCCGGCTTATGCTCCGCATGCCGGTCAGCCGGCGCCGCAGGCGTATCAGCCAGAGCCGGCGCCGT
>NZ_KV793029.1:126432-135333 GCF_001808325.1 Klebsiella sp. HMSC16C06 | reverse complement strand
GCTCAGCCTGCGCCGCAGGCGTATCAGCCAGAGCAGGCGCAGTATCAGCAGCCGACTTACGATCCGCATGCCGCTCAGCCTGCGCCGCAGGCGTATCAGCCGCAAAGCGCGCCAGTGCCGTCACCGGAGCCAGAACCAGAGGTTGCGCCGGAAGAGGTGAAACGTCCACCGCTCTATTACTTCGAAGAAGTCGAAGAGAAGCGGGCACGTGAACGCGAGCTGCTGGCCTCCTGGTATCAGCCAATTCCGGAGCCGGAAAGTCCGATTGCCACTAAACCGCTGACGCCGCCAGCCTCCTCGTCCAAACCGCCAGTGGAGACAACCGTGGTCTCTGCGGTCGCGGCAGGGGTGCATCAGGCAACTGCCGCCAGCGGCGGCGCGGCGGCGGCAACCTCGGCGACGGCCGCATCCGCTGCGGCTGCGCCATTGTTCAGCCCGGCATCCAGCGGACCGCGGGTCCAGGTGAAAGAAGGTATTGGTCCAAAACTACCGCGACCAAACCGCGTTCGTGTCCCGACGCGTCGGGAGCTGGCCTCTTACGGCATCAAGCTACCGTCGCAACGGGAGGCGGAACAGCGTGCGCGGCAGGCGGAGCGCGACCCCCATTATGACGATGAGCTGCTCTCGGATGAGGAAGCGGATGCTATGGAGCAGGATGAACTGGCTCGCCAGTTCGCTGCCACCCAGCAGCAGCGCTATGGCCATCGCTGGGAAGACGATAACGCGACTGATGACGATGACGCCGATACTGCGGCGGAAGCGGAGCTGGCGCGCCAGTTTGCCGCCACCCAGCAGCAGCGCTACGCCTCCGAGCAGCCGCCAGGCGCTAATCCGTTCTCGCCGGCGGATTATGAATTCTCGCCGATGAAAACGCTGGTCAATGAGGGTCCGAGCGAGCCGCTGTTTACGCCGACGCCGGAAGTACAGCCGCAACAACCGGCCCCGCACTATCAACAACCGGCCGCCGCTCCGCAGCAGGGTTATCAACCTGCGCAGCACCAGCCGGTACACCCTCAGCCAGTGCCGCCGCAGCCTTACCAGACTGCACCGCAGCCCGTGCAGCAGCAACAGGCGGTTGCCCCGCAGGGGCATCAGCCTGCCGCGCCCGCGCCGCAGGAGAGCCTGATCCACCCGCTGCTGATGCGCAATGGCGATAGCCGTCCGCTGCAAAGACCGACCACGCCGTTGCCGTCGCTGGATCTGCTCACGCCGCCGCCCAGTGAAGTCGAGCCGGTGGATACCTTTGCTCTCGAGCAGATGGCGCGACTGGTGGAAGCACGTCTGGCCGATTTCCGCATTAAAGCGGATGTGGTGAACTACTCGCCGGGGCCGGTGATCACCCGCTTCGAACTGAATCTGGCGCCTGGCGTCAAAGCGGCTCGAATCTCTAACCTGTCACGCGATCTGGCGCGTTCGCTGTCGACGGTTGCCGTGCGCGTGGTGGAAGTGATCCCGGGTAAACCGTATGTCGGTCTTGAGCTGCCGAATAAAAAGCGTCAGACCGTCTATCTGCGTGAAGTGCTCGACAACGCCAAGTTCCGCGATAACCCATCGCCGCTGACCGTGGTGCTGGGTAAAGATATCGCTGGCGACCCGGTGGTAGCTGACCTGGCGAAAATGCCGCACCTGCTGGTTGCCGGTACTACCGGTTCCGGTAAGTCAGTCGGTGTGAACGCCATGATCCTCAGCATGCTCTACAAAGCGCAGCCGGAAGATGTGCGTTTCATCATGATCGACCCGAAAATGCTCGAGCTGTCGGTCTACGAAGGTATTCCGCATCTGCTGACGGAAGTGGTCACCGACATGAAAGACGCCGCCAATGCGCTGCGCTGGAGCGTCAACGAGATGGAGCGCCGCTACAAGCTGATGTCAGCGCTGGGCGTGCGTAACCTGGCGGGCTATAACGAGAAGATCGCCGAGGCCGCGCGCATGGGGCGTCCGATTCCGGATCCGTACTGGAAGCCGGGCGACAGCATGGATGCCGTACATCCGGTGCTGGAAAAACTGCCGTATATCGTGGTGCTGGTGGACGAGTTCGCCGACCTGATGATGACCGTCGGCAAGAAGGTGGAAGAGCTGATTGCCCGTCTGGCGCAAAAAGCGCGTGCGGCGGGGATCCACCTGGTGCTGGCGACGCAGCGTCCGTCGGTAGATGTTATTACCGGCCTGATTAAGGCTAACATTCCGACGCGCATCGCCTTTACCGTGTCGAGTAAAATTGACTCGCGTACCATTCTCGATCAGGGCGGCGCGGAATCGCTGCTGGGTATGGGGGATATGCTTTACTCCGGACCGAACTCTACCACGCCGGTGCGCGTCCACGGGGCGTTTGTGCGCGACCAGGAAGTCCACGCTGTGGTTCAGGACTGGAAAGCCCGCGGCCGTCCGCAGTACGTCGATGGCATTACCTCCGACAGCGAAAGCGAAGGCGGCGGCGGTGGTTTCGACGGCGGTGAAGAGCTGGACCCGCTGTTCGATCAGGCGGTCAGTTTTGTGACTGAGAAGCGCAAAGCGTCGATTTCCGGGGTCCAGCGTCAGTTCCGCATTGGCTATAACCGGGCAGCACGCATTATCGAACAGATGGAAGCGCAGGGGATCGTCAGCGAACAGGGCCATAACGGTAACCGCGAAGTGCTGGCGCCGCCGCCCTTTGAATGAGTGCAAAGTTGGGTAAATAAGCGCAAAATCAGCCAATTCTTCTGTTCCGCCGCCGTCGGCGGTCCTACATTAGGGACAGAAGAGGCTCCCGCGTCGGGAGTGACGCACATTAAGGAATAACAATGAAAAAACTCGCAATCACCTGTGCATTACTGTCTGGTATGGTCGTCAGCCAGGTCTGGGCAGATGCGGCCAGTGACTTAAAAAGCCGTCTTGATAAAGTGAGCAGTTTCCATGCCAGCTTCACGCAGAAAGTCACCGACGGCAGCGGTAACGCCGTCCAGGACGGACAGGGCGACCTGTGGGTAAAACGTCCGAACCTGTTTAACTGGCATATGACCCAGCCAGATGAAAGCGTTCTTGTCTCGGATGGCAAAACGCTGTGGTTCTACAACCCGTTCGTTGAGCAGGCTACGGCGACCTGGCTGAAAGATGCTACCAGCAACACGCCGTTTATGCTGATTGCCCGCAACCAGTCCAGTGACTGGCAGCAGTACAATATCAAACAAAACGGCGATGATTTTGTGCTGACGCCGAAAAGCGGCAGCGGTAACCTGAAGCAGTTCACGATCAACGTCGGTCGGGACGGCACCATCCATCAGTTCAGCGCCGTCGAGCAGGATGACCAGCGCAGCAGCTATCAGCTGAAGTCGCAGCAGAACGGCGCCGTCGACGCATCTAAGTTCACCTTTACGCCGCCGAAAGGGGTGACGGTGGACGATCAACGTAAGTAGAGGCGAAAGTGAGCAATCTGTCGCTCGATTTTTCCGACAACGCGTTTCAACCTCTGGCCGCTCGCATGCGGCCAGAAAATTTAGCGCAGTATATTGGCCAGCAGCATCTGCTGGCGCCGGGTAAACCCCTGCCGCGGGCGATTGAAGCCGGGCATCTGCATTCAATGATCCTCTGGGGGCCGCCGGGCACCGGCAAGACCACCCTCGCGGAAGTGATTGCCCGCTACGCCAGCGCCGATGTCGAACGGATCTCGGCGGTGACCTCAGGGGTGAAAGAGATTCGCGAGGCTATTGAGCGCGCGCGGCAAAATCGCAACGCCGGCCGGCGGACCATCCTGTTTGTTGACGAAGTGCATCGCTTTAATAAAAGCCAGCAGGATGCCTTTCTGCCCCATATTGAAGACGGCACCATCACTTTTATTGGCGCGACCACCGAAAACCCCTCCTTTGAGCTTAATTCAGCGCTGCTCTCCCGCGCCCGCGTCTACTTACTGAAATCGCTGACCACCGACGATATCGAGCGGGTGCTTGACCAGGCGATGAACGATAAGTCCCGCGGCTACGGCGGGCAGGATATTATTCTGCCGGAAGAGACCCGCAAGGCCATCGCCGAACTGGTGAACGGCGACGCGAGGCGGGCGCTGAATACCCTGGAAATGATGGCTGATATGGCCGAGAGCGATGACTCGGGCAAGCGGGTGCTGAAGGCGGAACTGCTGACCGAGATCGCTGGCGAGCGCAGCGCGCGCTTTGATAACAAAGGCGACCGGTTCTACGATTTGATTTCTGCTCTGCATAAGTCGGTGCGCGGTAGCGCGCCGGATGCGGCACTTTACTGGTATGCGCGGATCATCACCGCTGGCGGCGATCCGCTGTACGTTGCCCGCCGCTGTCTGGCGATAGCCTCGGAAGATGTCGGCAACGCCGACCCACGGGCGATGCAGGTCGCCATTTCGGCGTGGGATTGCTTTACCCGCGTCGGGCCGGCGGAAGGCGAACGGGCGATTGCCCAGGCCATTGTCTATCTGGCCTGCGCGCCGAAAAGTAACGCCGTCTACACCGCCTTTAAAGCGGCGCTGGCCGACGCGCGGGATCGTCCTGACTACGACGTTCCGGTGCATCTGCGCAATGCGCCGACGAAGCTGATGAAAGAGATGGGTTACGGACAGGAGTATCGTTACGCTCATGACGAACCCAACGCCTACGCCGCCGGCGAGCAGTACTTCCCGCAGGAAATGGCGCAAACGCGCTATTATCACCCGACAAACCGGGGGCTTGAGGGCAAAATTGGCGAAAAGCTCGCCTGGCTCGCTGAACAGGATCAAAATAGCCCGATAAAACGCTACCGCTAATTGAGGCGTTGCGGTAAGGTTATTACTCTATTTCCGTGGTCGTAGTCTGCGGCCACTTTTCTTTATTTAATTCGATAAGCACAGGATAAGCATGCTCGATCCCAATCTGCTGCGTACCGAGCCAGACGCAGTCGCAGAAAAACTGGCACGCCGGGGCTTTAAGCTGGATGTAGATAAACTTCGCGCGCTTGAAGAGCGTCGTAAAGTTCTGCAGGTGCAAACGGAAAACCTGCAGGCGGAGCGTAACTCCCGATCGAAATCCATTGGCCAGGCGAAAGCGCGCGGGGAAGACATCGAGCCATTACGCCTGGAAGTGAACAAACTCGGCGAACAGTTGGATGCTGCAAAGTCCGAGCTGGAAACGCTGCTGGCGGAAATTCGCGATATCGCGCTGGCGATCCCGAATATTCCTCATGATGATGTGCCGGTTGGCCGTGACGAAAACGACAACGTTGAAGTCAGCCGCTGGGGCACGCCGCGCCAGTTCGATTTTGAAGTGCGCGATCACGTGACGCTGGGGGAAATGCACGGGGGGCTGGATTTTGCCGCCGCCGTTAAGCTGACTGGTTCGCGTTTTGTGGTGATGAAAGGCCAGCTGGCCCGTCTGCACCGCGCCCTGGCGCAGTTCATGCTGGATCTGCACACCGAACAGCATGGCTATAGCGAAAACTATGTCCCGTACCTGGTGAACCAGGACACGCTGTATGGCACCGGCCAGTTGCCGAAATTCGCTGGCGACCTGTTCCATACTCGTCCGCTGGAAGAAGAAGCCGACAGCAGCAACTACGCGCTGATCCCGACGGCGGAAGTGCCGCTGACCAACCTGGTACGCGATGAAATCATCGACGAAGACGACCTGCCGATCAAAATGACCGCCCATACGCCGTGCTTCCGCTCTGAAGCCGGTTCCTATGGTCGCGACACCCGCGGTCTGATCCGCATGCACCAGTTCGACAAAGTTGAAATGGTGCAGATCGTGCGTCCGGAAGACTCCATGGCCGCGCTGGAAGAGATGACCGGTCACGCCGAGAAAGTGCTGCAGCTGCTGGGTCTGCCGTACCGTAAGGTCGCGCTGTGCACCGGCGATATGGGCTTCAGCGCCTGCAAAACCTACGACCTGGAAGTGTGGGTTCCGGCGCAGAACACCTACCGTGAAATCTCTTCCTGCTCTAACGTCTGGGATTTCCAGGCACGTCGTATGCAGGCCCGCTGCCGCAGCAAGTCCGACAAGAAGACTCGCCTCGTTCATACTCTGAATGGTTCTGGTCTGGCGGTAGGTCGTACCCTGGTGGCGCTGATGGAAAACTATCAGCAGGCCGATGGCCGTATTGAGATCCCGGAAATTCTGCGCCCGTATATGCGTGGCCTCGAATATATCGGGTAATTTTTTCTTCCTCTCTTTTAAAAGCGCCTGCGGGCGCTTTTTTTACGTCCTTATTGATACCGGGCAATAATCCATTCTACGAATGCAGTGATACTCCCTTTGGATTAAATCAGCATAAAAAACCAATAATATTTCAAAGCAATATATATATGACTATATAGCGCTTGTCAGTTTATTGTGAGCAACCAAAGCGAGTATCCATGAAAATTAAAGCCCCCGATGCTTTACTGGCTGCTGAGGTAAGCCGCCGTGGTCTGATGAAAACCACGGCAATAGGCGGCCTGGCGCTGGCCAGCAACGCACTAACATTACCCTTTACCCGACTGGCGCATGCCGCCGATACGCCGGCACCCGCCAACGAGAAGGTGGTCTGGAGTGCCTGTACCGTCAACTGCGGCAGCCGCTGCCCGCTGCGCATGCACGTGGTGGATGGCGCGATTAAATACGTCGAAACCGATAATACCGGTGACGATAACTATGACGGTTTGCACCAGGTCCGCGCCTGCCTGCGCGGGCGTTCGATGCGCCGCCGCGTCTATAACCCGGATCGCCTGAAGTACCCGATGAAGCGCGTTGGCAAACGCGGGGAAGGGAAATTCGAGCAAATCAGCTGGGAAGAGGCGTTCGATACTATCGCCAGCAATATGCAGCGGCTGATTAAAGAATACGGCAACGAATCCATCTATCTGAACTACGGCACCGGTACGCTCGGCGGCACGCTGACTCGTTCCTGGCCGCCAGGAAAAACGCTGATTGCCCGTCTGATGAACTGCTGCGGCGGTTATCTGAACCACTATGGCGATTACTCTTCGGCGCAGATTGCCGAGGGCCTCAATTATACCTACGGCGGCTGGGCCGACGGCAATAGCCCATCGGATATTGAAAACAGCCAGCTGGTGGTGCTGTTCGGCAATAACCCCGGCGAAACGCGGATGAGCGGCGGCGGGGTGACATACTACCTTGAGCAGGCGCGGCAGAAATCCAATGCCCGGATGATCATCATCGATCCGCGCTATACCGACACCGGCGCCGGACGCGAAGATGAATGGATCCCGATTCGCCCCGGCACTGATGCGGCGCTGGTATCGGGTCTGGCGTGGGTGATGATCACCGAGAATCTGGTCGATCAGCCGTTCCTCGATAAATACTGCGTGGGATACGACGAGAAAACGCTGCCCGCCGATGCGCCAGCCAATGGTCACTACAAAGCTTACATTCTTGGCCAGGGCACGGACGGTATCGCCAAAACGCCGGAGTGGGCCTCGACGATTACCGGTATTCCGCGCGAACGCATTGTTAAACTGGCGCGCGAAATTGCCACCACCAAACCGGCCTATATCAGCCAGGGTTGGGGGCCGCAGCGTCACGCCAACGGCGAAATCGCCACCCGGGCTATCTCGATGCTCGCTATCCTGACGGGTAACGTCGGGATCCACGGCGGCAACAGCGGCGCGCGCGAGGGCTCTTACAGCCTGCCCTTTGAGCGCATGCCGACGCTGGAGAATCCGGTTCAGACCAGTATCTCGATGTTTATGTGGACCGACGCTATCGAGCGTGGTCCGGAAATGACCGCGCTGCGCGACGGCGTTCGTGGCAAAGATAAGCTCGACGTGCCGATCAAAATGATCTGGAACTATGCGGGCAATTGCCTGATTAACCAGCATTCTGAGATCAACCGTACCCATGAGATCCTGCAGGACGACAAGAAGTGCGAGATGATCGTAGTCATCGACTGCCATATGACCTCGTCAGCGAAATACGCCGATATTCTGCTGCCGGACTGCACCGCCTCCGAGCAGATGGATTTCGCGCTGGATGCCTCCTGCGGCAACATGTCCTACGTCATTTTTGCCGATCAGGCCATCAAGCCGCGTTTCGAATGCAAAACTATCTATGAGATGACCACCGAACTGGCAAAACGCCTCGGTGTGGAGCAGCAGTTTACCGAAGGCCGTGCCCAGGAAGGCTGGATGCGCCATCTGTATGAACAGTCGCAGAAAGCGATTCCTGACCTGCCAGATTTCGATACCTTCCGCCAGCAGGGCATTTATAAGCAGCGCGATCCGCAAGGACACCATGTGGCCTACAAAGCCTTCCGCGAGGATCCGCAGGCCAATCCGCTGACCACGCCGTCGGGCAAGATCGAAATTTACTCGCAGGCGCTGGCGAAAATCGCGGCCACCTGGGAGCTGCCGGAAGGGGATGTTATCGATCCACTGCCGATCTACACCCCGGGCTTCGAAAACTACAACGATCCATTGACGGCGAAATACCCGCTACAGCTGACCGGCTTCCACTATAAATCGCGCGTTCACTCAACTTACGGCAACGTCGATGTACTGAAGGCCGCCTGTCGGCAGGAGATGTGGATTAACCCGATCGACGCGAAGCAACGCGGCATTGCCAACGGCGATCGCATTCGCATCTTCAACGACCGCGGAGAAGTGCATATTGAAGCGAAGGTGACGCCGCGCATGATGCCGGGCGTTGTCGCGCTGGGGGAAGGGGCCTGGTATAACCCGGACGCTTCACGGGTGGATCAGGCGGGCAGCATTAACGTGCTGACCACCCAGCGTCCGTCGCCGCTGGCGAAGGGGAACCCGTCGCATACCAACCTCGTCCAGGTTGAGAAGCTGTAAGGAGTAACCGATGACAACTCAGTATGGATTTTTTATTGATTCCGCCCGTTGCACCGGTTGCAAGACCTGCGAACTGGCCTGTAAGGATTACAAGAACCTGACCCCGGAGGTCAGCTTCCGCCGCATCTATGAGT
>NZ_KV793029.1:0-126412 GCF_001808325.1 Klebsiella sp. HMSC16C06 | reverse complement strand
AGGTCAGCTTCCGCCGCATCTATGAGTATGCCGGTGGCGACTGGCAGGAGGATAACGGTGTCTGGAATCAGAACGTTTTTGCTTATTACCTCTCCATCGCCTGTAACCACTGCGAAGATCCGGCCTGCACCAAGGTCTGTCCGAGCGGGGCAATGCACAAGCGTGAAGATGGTTTTGTCGTGGTCAATGAAGAGGTGTGCATTGGCTGCCGTTACTGCCATATGGCCTGCCCGTACGGCGCCCCGCAGTACAACGCCGACAAGGGCCACATGACCAAGTGCGACGGTTGCCATGAGCGCGTCGCCGAGGGGAAAAAGCCGATCTGCGTCGAGTCCTGCCCGCTGCGGGCGCTTGATTTCGGGCCGATTGCCGAGCTGCGCGCTAAGCACGGCCAGCTGGCCGCGGTAGCCCCGCAGCCGTCGGCGCACTTTACCAGGCCGAGTATCGTTATTAAACCTAACGCCAATGCCCGGCCGTGTGGCGATACCACCGGTTACCTGGCGAATCCGAAGGAGGTGTGAGATGGGAAACGGATGGCATGAATGGCCGCTGATGATCTTTACGGTCTTCGGCCAGTGCGTCGCGGGCGGGTTTATCGTCATGGCCCTGGCGCTGATGACGGGCAATCTTTCTCGCGAGCAGGAGCAGCGCGTGGTGGGGAGTATGTTTGGCCTGTGGGTATTGATGGGGATCGGGTTTATCGCCTCGACAATGCACCTCGGTTCGCCGCTACGGGCCTTTAACTCGCTGAATCGCGTGGGAGCCTCGTCGCTGAGTAATGAGATAGCCAGCGGGGCGATCTTCTTCGCCGTCGGCGGGATTGGCTGGCTGCTGGCCGTGTGTAAAAAACTGCCTGCCGGCCTGCGTAGCCTGTGGCTGATAGTCACCATGGTGCTGGGCGTGATCTTCGTCTGGATGATGGTGCGGGTATACAACACCATCGACACGGTGCCGACCTGGTACACCGTCTGGACGCCGCTGAGCTTCTTCCTGACGCTGTTTATCGGCGGTCCGCTGCTGGGCTACCTGCTGCTGCGCGTGGCAGGCGTTGACGGTTGGGCGCTGCGCTTGCTGCCGGTGGTTACTTTGTTGGCGCTGCTGGCGAGTATTGTCGTGGTCCTGATGCAGGGGAGTGAACTCGCTACTATTCACAGTTCAATCCAGCAGGCTTCCGCTCTGGTGCCGGATTACGGGTTGCTTATGGCCTGGCGTATGGTGCTGCTGGCGCTGGCCCTGGCCTGCTGGTGCGTGCCGCAGATCCGCGGCCACAAGCCGGCGGTCTCGCTGCTTAGCCTGGCGTTTGTTCTGGTGCTGGCGGGAGAGATGATTGGCCGCGGCGTATTCTATGGTCTGCATATGACCGTGGGGATGGCTATCGCCAGTTAATCGGCGTCATCATGCCGGCGGTCATACGCCGGCATGATGAAAACGTGCTGTCGATAGATGAAATTTTTCAACTGAAATCAACGTCGACATTTATTAATAAATTAAGAAAAACAACAGTGTATTATCTGTTGCCTCACCTTTACCCATTCTGTGGATAAAAAACTTCTATCGTAGCCTGCAAAACCGCATCACGCCTGATTTCAGGTGGATTGACAATGTTTTTAGCGGTGGCATGATGCGCTCGCGATCTGAACATTCCTCACGGTTTTTTACCCATGACCATCTACACCCGGCCAGTGCAAATGCTGCTCTGTGGCCTGCTTTTATTGACCCTGGCGATAGCGGTGCTGAATACGCTCGTCCCGCTGTGGCTCGCCCATGAAAATATGCCAACCTGGCAGGTCGGCATGGTGGGGTCATCCTATTTTACCGGCAACCTGGCCGGTACGTTGCTGGCTGGTTGGGTGATTAAGCGCCTTGGGTTTAACCGCAGCTATTATCTCGCGTCGTTAATTTTCGCCGTCGGCTGCGTAGGGCTGGGGATCACCGTTGGCTTCTGGACATGGCTGAGCTGGCGGTTTATCGCCGGCGTAGGCTGCGCGATGATTTGGGTGGTGGTGGAAAGCGCGCTGGTCTGCAGCGGGACCTCCCGCAGCCGCGGCCGTCTGCTGGCGGCGTACATGATGGTCTATTATGTCGGTACCGTACTGGGCCAGCTGATGGTCAGTAAGTTACCTACCGATTTAATGAGCGTCCTGCCGTGGGTGACTGGCCTGGCGCTGGCGGCGATCCTGCCGCTGCTGTTCACCCGTATTATGGGACAGGCTGAAGAGCCGCACGAAACGGTACGTATCTGGCCAATGCTGAAGCTGCGCCAGGCGCGCCACGGGGTCAATGGCTGTATTATCTCGGGGATTGTCCTCGGTTCGCTGTATGGCCTGATGCCGCTGTGGCTGAACCATCAGGGTGTGAGCGACGCCGGCATTGGCTTCTGGATGGCGGTGATGGTGAGCGCGGGGATCCTCGGCCAGTGGCCGGTAGGGCGCCTGGCTGACCGCTATGGCCGTCTGCTGGTGCTGCGGGTGCAGGTCTTTGTGGTCATTCTGGGCTGTATGGCGATGCTGAGTCAGGCGGCAATGGCCCCGGCGCTGTTTGTACTTGGGGCATCCGGTTTCACGCTGTATCCGGTGGCGATGGCCTGGGCCTGCGAAAAAGTCGAACATCACCAACTGGTGGCGATGAATCAGGCGCTGCTGATGAGTTATACCATCGGCAGTCTGCTGGGCCCGACCCTGACAGCAATGCTGATGCAGAATTTCTCAGACAATCTGCTGTTTATCATGATCGCCAGCGTGTCGTTTATCTATCTGCTGACCCTGCTGCGTAAAGCCGGGCATCATCCGACGCCGGTGGCGCACGCATAACCATTCTGACGTGCAGCGAAGGCTGCACGTCATCTGTTTCTATCGCATGTTTTCCACTGCAGAGAGACGGCATTGCGCTTTTCATGAGGATCAACGGCGGGGCTGGAATGATTTCCAGTGTCGCTTCGGGCCGGCGTAAGCGCACCACCGACCCTGATGAGGCTCTTAGTACATCACCTTGTGACCATACTGCTCAAGAATGCCTTTCACCCGCTCCATGGTCTCTTTTTTCGGCGGATGAACGCCGTCCAGCTTGTACTCTTCGCCCATCGCTACCCATTTGTGTTTGCCCAGCTCATGGTAGGGCAGCAGTTCAATTTTCTCGACGTTGCCCATATCGCGGGTAAATTCGCCCAGGCGGTGCGCGGAGTCATCATCGTCTGACCAGCCCGGAACCACGACGTAGCGGATCCAGACATTGATATTCTTTTTCGCCAGATACTGGGCAAACTCGAGGGTGCGGTGGTTGGAAACGCCGACCAGGTTCTGGTGGATCTCATCGTTCATCTGCTTAAGATCCAGCATGACCAGGTCAGTCACCTCCAGCAGTTCGTCGATAACCGGATCGTAGCGACGGACAAAGCCGTTGGTATCGAGACAGGTATGAATACCTTCCTTTTTACAGGCGCGGAACCAGTCGCGAACAAACTCCGCCTGCAGGATCGCTTCGCCGCCTGATGCCGTGACGCCGCCGCCGGAGGCATTCATAAAGTGACGATAGGTCACTACCTCTTTCATTAACTCTTCAACGGTGATTTCTTTGCCGCCGTGGGTATCCCAGGTGTCACGGTTATGGCAGTACAGGCAGCGCATCAGGCAGCCCTGGAAAAAGGTAATAAAGCGGATGCCCGGGCCATCAACGGTGCCACAGGATTCAAAGGAGTGAATGCGACCAATAACTGACATTGCGGTGTTTTCTCCAGATGTGGCCCATCCGGGGCCGTGTTGGTGCACAGCTCAGCGGCTGCGTCGAGTCTGTTTTGACAGGTACCCAAAGTATAGATAACTGGCAAAGCAGGCTGGGGCGGGGATCACTTGTTAAAAAGGCCCCACTGATGTGGGGCCTTTATTGTACGCTTTTTCAGTCAGACTGGGAATTACATGGTCTGAGTGAAGGTACGGGTAATAACGTCCTGCTGCTGTTCTTTGGTCAGGGAGTTAAAACGTACGGCGTAGCCAGATACGCGGATGGTCAGCTGCGGATATTTTTCCGGGTTTTCCATCGCGTCGAGCAGCATTTCGCGGTTCATGACGTTCACGTTCAGGTGCTGGCCACCTTCGATGGACGCTTCGTGGTGGAAGTAACCATCCATCAGACCGGCCAGGTTGGTCTTACGAACTTCGTCATCTTTACCCAGCGCGTTCGGCACGATAGAGAAGGTGTAAGAGATACCATCTTTCGCGTAAGCAAACGGTAGTTTAGCAACGGAAGTCAGTGAGGCAACAGCACCTTTCTGGTCACGACCGTGCATCGGGTTAGCACCTGGTCCGAACGGCGCGCCAGCGCGACGACCGTCTGGGGTGTTACCGGTTTTCTTACCATATACCACGTTAGAGGTGATGGTCAGAACAGACTGAGTCGGGATAGCGTTGCGGTAGGTGTGCAGTTTCTGAATTTTCTTCATGAAACGTTCAACCAGGTCAACGGCCATGTCATCGACGCGAGCATCGTTGTTACCAAACTGCGGGTATTCGCCTTCGATTTCGAAGTCGATAGCCAGACCGTCTTCGTCACGAATCGGTTTAACTTTCGCATATTTGATAGCAGACAGGGAGTCAGCAGCAACGGACAGACCAGCGATACCACACGCCATGGTGCGGATAACGTCACGGTCGTGCAGCGCCATCAGAGAGGCTTCGTAGCTGTACTTGTCGTGCATGTAGTGGATGATGTTCAGCGCGGTGACATACTGTTTCGCCAGCCAGTCCATGAAGTGATCCATGCGATCCATGACTTCGTCGAAGTTCAGGACGTCGCCTTTGATCGGTTCAGATTTCGGACCTACCTGCATTTTCAGTTTTTCATCCACGCCGCCGTTGATAGCGTACAGCATGGTTTTCGCGAGGTTAGCACGAGCACCGAAGAACTGCATTTGCTTACCAACAACCATCGGGCTTACGCAGCATGCGATAGCGTAGTCGTCGTTGTTGAAGTCCGGACGCATCAGGTCATCGTTCTCATACTGCAGAGAAGAGGTATCGATGGACACTTTAGCCGCGAATTTCTTGAAGCTCAGTGGCAGTTTTTCAGACCACAGGATAGTAATGTTCGGCTCCGGAGACGGCCCCATGGTGTACAGGGTGTTCAGGAAGCGGAAGCTGTTTTTGGTGACCAGAGTACGGCCGTCAACACCCATACCGCCGATGGATTCTGTTGCCCAAATCGGGTCGCCGGAGAACAGTTCATCATATTCCGGGGTACGCAGGAAGCGAACCATACGCAGTTTCATGACCAGGTGGTCAACCATTTCCTGCGCGTCTTGCTCGGTGATTTTACCGGCCTGCAGGTCACGTTCGATGTAGATATCCAGGAAGCTGGAGGTACGACCGAAGGACATTGCTGCGCCGTTCTGAGATTTCACGGCAGCCAGGTAACCGAAGTAGGTCCACTGGATAGCTTCCTGAGCAGTCGTTGCCGGACCGGAGATGTCGTAGCCATATTTAGCCGCCATCTCTTTGATCTGACCCAGTGCACGGTGTTGTTCAGAGATCTCTTCACGCAGACGGATGGTCGCTTCCAGATCTTCGCCGCTTTCCAGTTTTTCTTGCAGAGACTGGAACTGAGCGTATTTGTCTTTCATCAGGAAGTCGATACCGTACAGCGCAACGCGACGGTAGTCACCGATGATACGACCACGGCCGTAAGCATCCGGCAGACCGGTCAGCACGCCGGATTTACGGCAGTTCAGGATGTCTTTGGTGTAAACATCAAATACGCCCTGGTTGTGGGTTTTACGGTACTCGGTAAAGATTTTTTTCAGCATCGGATCCAGCTCGCGATTGTACGCTTTGCAGGAACCTTCAACCATTTTAATACCACCGAACGGGATGATCGCACGTTTCAGCGGCGCTTCGGTCTGCAGACCAACGATTTTTTCGAGACCTTTCTCGATATAGCCAGCGTCGTGAGAGGTGATGGTGGAAGCCAGGGCAGTGTCAAAATCAACAGGCGCGTGAGTGCGGTTTTCCTGTTTTACACCTTCCATTACGGTGTCCCACAGCTTGGTGGTCGCTTCAGTTGCGCCAGCCAGGAAGGATTCGTCGCCTTCATATGGGGTGTAGTTTTTCTGAATAAAGTCACGGACGTTGACTTCATTCTGCCAGTCACCTTTCGCAAAACCTTCCCAGGCTGTGGCTAACTTTTCATTAAGCTCGGACATGTAACACCTACCTTCTTAAGTGGATTTTTTATTTACTGCCTGAAACAACCCTTAGTGATGGTCGTTGCCACGCAGGTAAATGACCCAGTATGTCAACCCGACCAGCAAACCTCCGCCGATAATGTTCCCGATAGTCACCGGAATCAGGTTATCAGTGATGAAGTTCATAACGGTCAAGTGTGAGAAACTTTCCGGAGTTGAACCGATAGCGGTCCAGAATTCCGGGCTCGCAAAATTGCGGATTACGATACCCATCGGGATCATAAACATGTTGGCGATGCTGTGCTCAAAGCCGCTGGCAACAAACATCGCTACCGGCAGGACCATGATCATCGCTTTATCCATCAGGCTACGACCGGAATAGCTCATCCATACGGCGAGACAAACCATCAGGTTAGCGAGGATACCCAGGCTCACGGCCTCCACAAAAGTATGGTGCAATTTGTGGTCAGCAGTCTGCAGGACGTTTAGCCCCCAACCGCCGTTGGCAGTCATATATTCGCCTGATAACCACATCAGCAGCACAAACAGCAGTGCGCCCACCAGGTTACCAAAATAGACGTTGAGCCAGTTTTTTGCCAGTTGCCCCCAGGTGATTCGACCGCTGGCTTTCGCCACCACGATCAGCACAGTAGAGGTAAAGAGGTCAGCGCCGCAGATAACGCACAGAATCAGACCCAGGGAAAAACAGACCCCACCGATAAGCTTGGCAATCCCAAAAGGCATCGCGGCAGTGCCGGTGGTCGCGGTGATATAGAATACGAAAGCGATGGAGATGAAAACGCCAGCGGTGATCGCCAGATAAAAGGTCTTCATCGGATGCTTCGTTGCTTTATAGACACCTGCTTCTTCGGCGACTTTCGCCATCGCGGCAGGGAGCAAAAGATCAAAAGGGTTGTCAGCTTTCACACTAACTCTCTCTTTATATAAGTTGGCGGTGAGATACTAACAAAGCATTATAGAAGGGAAATTGATATAGATCATATCTCACCGGAACTATATGCCTTTTTAGTGTGGGGTTTTTGCTTGTTTGATGCTTAACTATTTGAATTTTTTATGGAAAATAAATTTTAAAATTTATAAGTTATGTTGAATTTTTTCGTTTTTGCCCCAGTATTTGAGTTAATTAAAATGGAGTATTTTATTTTAAATTAACAATTGGTAAATGATATAAGTGCGATATTTACTATTAATTAACTTTACAACTACAAACTATAGTGGCTCCCTCGCCAGGTTAAAATAACGGAGCCGCATCGGGCTCCGTTGTTGGCAAGCATGTTGGCGTATGGGGGCTTATTTTGCCCAGAACGCCGCTTTCGCCCGCTGCAGCTTTTCATACGCTTTCAGCAGCGACTGATGAGCCGGGAAGGCTTGCAGATCGCTGTCGACAGCCTGAAGGCCATAGAACGGGGCTTCGCCGCTCAGCGCAGCGCTGGCGGCTTCGACCGCATCGGCGCCATACATACGGATGAAGGCGTTCAGATACTGCAGCGGCTGACGCTCCTCTTCCTGGCTCAGCAGCAGCAGGGTCTGCAGGCAGCGATAGTAGTTTGCGCGCTCAGGGCTGAAGACAGAGGCATTGAATTCCATGGTCCATTCGGTCCAGATCAGCGCCTGTTCCAGATCGCCGCCAGCCAGGGCCAGCATCGCTTTCAGCTCGCCGATGCGCAGGGTATACCAGCCGTTGTCTTTCCCGGTGGCAAGGCCCAGCAGTTCGCGAACGCGGGTGAAATCATCCAGGCCTTCGTCATCCATTTGTTCGATGAGCGCCAGATAATCTTCTTTTTCCCACTCGCTGCCCGGCAGCGACAGAATGGTGTCCCGCAGATGGGCGCCCATGCTGTTGTTTGCCAGCCACAGGTCTTCTGCCGGATAAATATCCGACATGCCCGGAACGATGATACGGCAGGCGTAGACGCCCAGATGCTCGTAATCGGCAATGTAAACTTCTTTATCTTCGGCCTTGAAGATGGCCATCAGGGTGGCGAACTCTTCTTCGGTGGTGCCGGAGAAACTCCAGTCAACGAACGGATAGTCGGCATCCTGCTTGAACATATCCCAGGAGATCAGGCCGCTGGAATCGATGAAGTGGGTTTCGAGGTTCGCGTGCTCGGCGACTTCTTCGTCATCAAAGGTCGGCGGCGTAAAGACATCGAGGTCTTTCAGGCTGCGACCCTGCAGCAGTTCTGTGACCGTACGCTCCAGCGCCACGCCGAAGTCCGGGTGGGCGCCAAAGGAAGCGAAGCAGGTGCCGTTAGTCGGGTTAAACAGCACGACGCAGATAACCGGGTATTTGCCGCCCAGCGAACCATCGTAGGCGAAAATCGGGAAGCCTTCGGCTTCAAGTTTTGCGATCGACTCCACGACGCCAGGATAGCGCGCCATGACTTCCGCCGGGATCTCCGGCAGGCTGATGCTCTCTGCGATGATGCGGTTTTTTATGTGACGTTCAAAGACCTCTGACAGGCCCTGCACACGTGCTTCATTCGGGGTATTCCCTGCAGACATACCGTTGGATACGTACAAGTTGCCAACGATATTCATCGGAATATAGACGGTTTCGCCGTCGGACTGGCGGGTAAAGGGCAGGCCGCATACGCCGCGCTCATCGTTCCCCGACTGCAGATCCACCAGCATGCTGGCGGTCAGCTGATCGTCCGGATCGTAGAACGCGAGCAGACGGGCATCCAGCAGACCTTCCGGGACATCGTCGTTTTCGGTCAGCGGGAACCACTTTTCGTTCGGGTAGTGAACAAACGGGCCATTAGCGATAGTGTCGCCTAACCAGAAGTCGGCGAAGAAATAGTTGGTGGACAGGCGCTCGAAATATTCGCCCAGCGCGGAGGCCAGGGCTGCCTTTTTGGTGGCGCCTTTACCATTGGTAAAGCACAGCGCGCATTCTTTATCGCGAATGTGAACGGACCACACGTGCGGCACCGGGTTCAGCCACGAGGCCTCTTCGATATCAAATCCGAGGTCGAGCAATTTCTGCTGGAAGCGAGCGATGGAATCTTCCAGGGCGGCATCTTTGCCGGGAATAAACGTTTGGGTCATGGCGATCACTTTTGTCGTACGGAAAGCGCGCAATGATACGGCTTTTATCTGACAGGTGCTATCTCCATCATCTGGCTATGCTTAGAGGCAACTTATGACCCACAGGGAGATGATAGATGAAAGCCTTTGACTGGCAGCGGATGGCGCTCGATAAAGTGTCGGTGGAGTTTCTTGCCGAGGTGGCGTTGCGCAGCCTCTATACCTTCGTTCTGGTCTTTATTTTCCTCAAGATTACCGGACGGCGCGGCGTGCGGCAGATGTCGCTGTTCGAGGTGTTGATTATTCTGACCCTTGGTTCGGCGGCAGGGGACGTGGCGTTTTATGACGATGTACCGCTACTGCCGGTGCTGGTGGTCTTCATCACGCTGGCGCTGCTGTATCGCGGCATCATGTGGCTGATGGGGCACAGCGAAAAGCTGGAGGATCTCCTGGAAGGTAAACCTATCGTGGTGGTCGAGGAGGGGCAGTTGGCGTGGGAGAAGCTGCATGCGGAAAACATGACCGAATTCGAATTCTTTATGGAGCTGCGGGTCAACAGCGTCGAGCAGCTTGGCCAGGTCCGGCTGGCGATCCTTGAAACCAACGGGCAGATCAGCGTGTTTTATTATCCGGATGAAGAGGTCAGAGCGGGGTTGTCTATCCTGCCTACCCACTGTACCGCGCGTTACACCACGATTCCGCAGGAGGGGATCTATGCCTGCGTACGCTGCAGCATCGTGATGGCGATGCAGGCGGGAGAAAAGCGAATATGTTCCCGCTGCGCAAATGCAGAATGGTCGAAGGCCAGCCGAGCGAAACGACTCACCTGACAGCAAATATGTCGGTTTTATTACGTCAAGCCGATAGATTCTGTTGTGTGACGGTGGCCGCGTTTTACCGTCGGCGAGTTTTAGCCATTGCGGACCGTGTCACTGAATGATAAAACCGATAGCCACAGGAATAACTTATGCCCGCGGCGGTTCGCGGGCAAAACAACATAGCAACGTGGTGAGGGGAAATGGCTCAGGTCTATAACTTCAGTTCGGGCCCGGCAATGCTGCCGGCGGAAGTACTCAAACTGGCTCAGCAAGAACTGTGCGACTGGCACGGTCTGGGTACGTCGGTCATGGAGATCAGTCACCGTGGTAAGGAGTTTATCCAGGTGGCAGAAGAGGCAGAACAGGACTTCCGCTCTCTGCTGAATATCCCTTCCAACTATAAAGTTTTGTTCTGCCACGGCGGCGGCCGCGGCCAGTTCGCGGGGATCCCGCTGAACATCCTCGGCGATAAAAACGTCGCTGACTATGTGGACGCCGGCTACTGGGCCGCCAGCGCGGTCAAAGAGGCGAAGAAATACTGCACGCCGAACGTTATCGACGCGAAAATCACTGTCGATGGCAAGCGAGCTGTTACGCCGATGAGCGAGTGGCAGCTGACGCCGGGCGCGGCCTATCTGCATTACTGCCCGAACGAAACCATTGACGGTATCGCGATTGATGATACGCCGAATTTCGGCGACGACGTCATCGTCGCTGCTGATTTCTCCTCCACCATTCTGTCCCGCGAAATTGACGTCAACCGCTTCGGTGTAATCTACGCCGGCGCGCAGAAAAATATTGGCCCGGCAGGGCTGACGCTGGTCATCGTGCGTGAAGATCTGCTGGGCAAAGCCAGCGTGGCCTGTCCGTCGATCCTCGACTATACCGTGTTAAGCGAGAACGACTCGATGTTTAACACGCCGCCGACGTTCGCCTGGTATCTGGCTGGTCTGGTGTTTAAGTGGCTGAAACAGCAGGGCGGCGTCGCTGCGATGGATAAAATCAACCAGCAGAAAGCCGAACTGCTTTATGGCGTGATCGATAACAGCGGGTTCTACCGTAACGATGTGGCGCAAGCCAACCGCTCACGCATGAACGTGCCGTTCCAGCTGGCGGACAGCGCACTGGACAAACTGTTCCTCGAAGAGTCGTTTGCCGCCGGGCTGCACGCGCTGAAGGGCCACCGCGTGGTGGGCGGCATGCGCGCCTCGATCTACAATGCGATGCCGCTGGACGGCGTGAAGGCGTTAACCGACTTTATGCTGGACTTCGAACGCCGCCACGGTTAATCGCCTGTTTCTTTCTTCCTCCCCGCGGCCTGTCTGCGGGGTTTTTATTCTGTTTGTTTGAGAGTGAAGTTTGATGGAATCCCTGACGTTACAACCCATCGCACGCGTAGAGGGCACCGTGAACCTGCCAGGTTCGAAAAGCGTCTCCAACCGCGCGCTGCTGCTGGCCGCTCTGGCCCGCGGCACGACGGTGCTGACCAACCTGCTGGACAGCGACGATGTGCGCCATATGCTGAATGCCCTGAGTGCGCTGGGGGTTCAATATACCCTGTCTGCCGACCGCACCCGCTGCGAAGTGACCGGCAACGGCGGCCCGCTGCGCGCTGCTGCGGCGCTGGAGCTGTTCCTCGGCAACGCCGGAACCGCGATGCGTCCGCTGGCGGCGGCCCTGTGCCTTGGCAGCAACGATATTGTGCTGACCGGCGAACCGCGGATGAAAGAGCGCCCGATCGGCCATCTGGTGGATGCCCTGCGTCAGGGCGGCGCTCAGATCGACTATCTTGAGCAGGAAAATTATCCACCGCTACGCCTGCGCGGCGGTTTTCAGGGCGGGAACGTCGAGGTTGACGGCAGCGTCTCCAGTCAGTTCCTGACCGCGCTGCTGATGACCGCGCCGCTGGCGCCGCAGGATACCGTGATCGCCATTAAGGGCGATCTGGTGTCGAAACCCTATATCGACATTACGCTGCACCTGATGAAAACCTTCGGCGTTGAGGTGGACAATCAGTCTTATCAGCGTTTTGTGGTGCGCGGCAAGCAGCAGTATCAGTCGCCAGGGGATTACCTGGTGGAAGGCGATGCTTCCTCGGCCTCGTATTTCCTCGCCGCTGGCGCCATTAAGGGCGGCACGGTAAAAGTCACCGGTATCGGCCGCGGCAGTGTGCAGGGCGATATCCGTTTCGCCGACGTCCTGGAGAAAATGGGCGCTACCGTGACCTGGGGCGACGATTTTATCGCCTGCACCCGCGGCGAGCTCAAGGCTATCGATATGGATATGAACCATATCCCGGACGCGGCGATGACCATCGCTACCGCCGCGCTGTTCGCGCAAGGGACCACTACGCTGCGCAATATCTACAACTGGCGGGTCAAAGAGACGGACCGTCTGTTCGCCATGGCGACCGAGTTGCGTAAAGTGGGCGCCGAGGTGGAAGAGGGTGAAGATTATATTCGCATCACCCCGCCGGCAAAGTTGAAATATGCTGAAATCGGCACCTATAACGACCACCGGATGGCGATGTGCTTCTCGCTGGTGGCGCTGTCTGATACGCCGGTGACCATCCTTGATCCCAAATGTACGGCCAAAACGTTCCCGGACTATTTTGAGCAACTGGCGCGGATCAGTACCCTCGCCTGAGTAAAACTTTGTCATCCCGCGGGCTGATGTCCTGTCAGCCCGCTATAATTGCGCAAAACTTCTGCTTTTCATTTCCTGTAGTCCGTAATTTACAAGCAATGCTCACTTTCCGGCGTATTGATGCGTATAATGCGCGGCGTTTATATTCCATGCGCCTTGCTGAAGGAGAAAAAGATGACGGCGAATATTCCGGTAATCACCATTGATGGGCCTGGCGGTGCGGGTAAAGGTACGTTGTGCAAGGCAATGGCGGAAGCGCTGGGCTGGCATCTGTTAGATTCAGGCGCGATCTACCGCGTTCTGGCGCTGGCGGCGCTGCATCATCATGTTGACGTAGAGTCCGAAGAGGCGCTGGTGCCCCTGGCGGCCCATCTTGACGTGCGCTTTATTTCTACTGACGGCACCCTGGAAGTGGTGCTGGAAGGGGAAGATGTCAGCGGCGAAATTCGCACTCAGGAGGTCGCCAATGCCGCCTCGAAAGTGGCCGCTTTCCCCCGCGTTCGCGAAGCGCTGCTGCGCCGCCAGCGCGCCTTCCGTGAACTGCCGGGGCTCATCGCCGACGGGCGCGATATGGGCACGGTGGTTTTCCCGGACGCGCCGGTGAAAATTTTCCTCGATGCCTCGGCCGATGAGCGGGCGCATCGCCGCATGCGGCAGTTGCAGGAAAAGGGCTTTGATGTTAACTTTGAACGTCTTTTGTCCGAGATAAAAGAGCGTGACGATCGCGACCGAAATCGCGCAGTGGCGCCGCTTGTCCCGGCTGCCGATGCATTAGTTCTCGATTCAACAGAACTAAACATTGAGCAAGTGATTGAAAAAGCGCTACAATATGCGCGCGAAAAATTGGCCGTTGCGTGAGCCTTAACCGGTAGCGCGCCGAAGCCTCCGAATTATAGCAGTACCCCGCGGCAATGGATGGTCAGCGGGTATGTGAAACAACCCCATCCGGCACGGAGCCAGGTGGACGTTAATATTAACCTGAAGATTAAACATGACTGAATCTTTTGCTCAACTGTTTGAAGAATCCTTAAAAGAAATCGAAACCCGCCCGGGTTCCATCGTTCGTGGTGTTGTTGTTGCTATCGACAAAGACGTAGTACTGGTTGACGCCGGTCTGAAATCTGAGTCCGCCATCCCGGCTGAGCAGTTCAAAAACGCCCAGGGCGAGCTGGAAATCCAGGTTGGTGACGAAGTTGACGTTGCTCTGGATGCAGTAGAAGACGGCTTCGGTGAAACTCTGCTGTCCCGTGAGAAAGCTAAACGTCACGAAGCTTGGATCACGCTGGAAAAAGCTTACGAAGACGCTGAAACTGTTACCGGTGTTATCAACGGCAAAGTTAAAGGTGGCTTCACTGTTGAGCTGAACGGTATTCGTGCGTTCCTGCCGGGTTCCCTGGTAGACGTTCGTCCGGTGCGCGACACGCTGCACCTGGAAGGCAAAGAGCTTGAGTTCAAAGTCATCAAGCTGGACCAGAAGCGTAACAACGTTGTTGTTTCTCGTCGTGCCGTTATCGAATCCGAAAACAGCGCAGAGCGCGATCAGCTGCTGGAAAACCTGCAGGAAGGCATGGAAGTCAAAGGTATCGTTAAGAACCTCACTGACTACGGTGCATTCGTTGATCTGGGCGGCGTTGACGGCCTGCTGCACATCACCGATATGGCCTGGAAACGCGTTAAGCATCCGAGCGAAATCGTAAACGTTGGCGACGAAATCACTGTTAAAGTGCTGAAGTTCGACCGCGAGCGTACCCGTGTATCCCTGGGCCTGAAACAGCTGGGCGAAGATCCGTGGGTAGCTATCGCTAAACGTTATCCGGAAGGTACCAAACTGACCGGTCGCGTGACCAACCTGACCGACTACGGCTGCTTCGTTGAAATCGAAGAAGGCGTTGAAGGCCTGGTTCACGTTTCCGAAATGGATTGGACCAACAAAAACATCCACCCGTCCAAAGTTGTTAACGTTGGCGATGTTGTGGAAGTGATGGTTCTGGATATCGACGAAGAGCGTCGTCGTATCTCCCTGGGTCTGAAGCAGTGCAAATCTAACCCATGGCAGCAGTTCGCGGAAACCCACAACAAGGGCGACCGTGTTGAAGGTAAAATCAAGTCTATCACTGACTTCGGTATCTTCATCGGCCTGGACGGCGGCATCGACGGCCTGGTTCACCTGTCTGACATCTCCTGGAACGTTGCAGGCGAAGAAGCAGTTCGTGAATACAAAAAAGGCGACGAAATCGCAGCAGTTGTTCTGCAGGTTGACGCAGAGCGTGAGCGTATCTCCCTGGGCGTTAAACAGCTCGCGGAAGATCCGTTCAACAACTACGTTGCTCTGAACAAGAAAGGCGCTATCGTTGTTGGTAAAGTAACTGCAGTTGACGCTAAAGGCGCAACCGTAGAACTGGCTGACGGCGTAGAAGGTTACCTGCGTGCTTCTGAAGCATCCCGTGACCGCGTTGAAGACGCAACTCTGGTTCTGAGCGTTGGCGACGAAGTTGAAGCGAAATTCACCGGCGTGGATCGTAAGAACCGCGTAGTGAGCCTGTCTGTACGTGCGAAAGACGAAGCGGAAGAAAAAGACGCTATCGCTACCGTGAACAAGCAGGAAGACGCGAACTTCTCCAACAACGCTATGGCTGAAGCGTTCAAAGCAGCGAAAGGCGAGTAATCTTTGTCATTCAGGTAATAACAACCTGAATAGTGACGAGTTTACTTGACAGATTGCAGGATTCGTCCTGTAATCAAGCACAAAGGGCGGCTACGGCCGCCCTTGTTTAAGCTGTTAGCTAATTTTTGCCTTGAAGGAAACCGGAGGAATAATGACCAAGTCAGAATTGATTGAAAGACTTGCCAGCCAGCAATCTCACATTCCGGCGAAAGCGGTGGAAGATGCTGTTAAAGAAATGCTGGAACATATGGCCTCAACGCTTGCTCAAGGTGAGCGCATTGAAATCCGCGGTTTCGGCAGCTTCTCTCTGCACTATCGAGCACCTCGCACCGGACGTAACCCGAAAACTGGTGATAAAGTCGAACTGGAAGGTAAGTACGTTCCGCACTTTAAGCCCGGGAAAGAATTACGTGACCGCGCCAATATTTATGAAGAGTAAGTTGCACGACGTGCAACCTGCCTGATGATAAAAAAAGCACCTGCGGGTGCTTTTTTTGTGTCCGCGATTTACCTCCAGCTTCGCAAAAAAACCGTGCCTGACTGCAACAGATACGATTGTCTGGAAGGCGCTACGCACGCCTGAATTCGGCGGCGGGACGCCACCGTCGCTTTGCGTAACACTGCCTGCTCACAGGGAGGTGTTTATGCGTCTACCATGGCTTGCCGGATGCGCCAGCATCGCGATGCTGCCGCTACTCTGGCTACCCGTCTTGCCGGGCCCGCACGTTCTGGCGAGCGCGTGCCTTGCGGCGCTGTTGCTGACCCGCCTGCGCGGAACGGCCATGGCTTGTGTGGCGATGACGCTTCTGCTGATGATCTGGGGAGTATTGAGCGCGCATCAGGCGCTGTGGCCGACCCGGCACCTTACCGGCGCCATCCGGCAGGCGGAAGTGATCCTCAGCGAGACGGATGGCCAGGCCCTGCACCGTGGTCAGATTGTGCGCCTGGCGGGCCACTACCTGTTTCCCCCGGTGGGCGTGACGCTGTACGGGGAACTTACACCTGCGCCCGCCTGTGCGGGTCAGCACTGGTTGATGACGCTGCGCCTGCGCCCGGTGCACGGGCAGCTCAACGACGGGGGCTTCGACAGCCAGCGTTATGCGCTGGCGCAGCACCGGCCGCTGAGCGGGGGGATTGTTGCAGCTTCCGCGCTGGATCCCCGCTGCAGCCTGCGCGCCCGCTACCTGGCGTCGTTGACCCGGCGTCTGGAGCCTTATCCCTGGCGTGCGGTGATGCTGGGATTAGGGATGGGGGAGCGACTGACCCTGCCGACGGCGATTAAGGTCCTGATGCAGAACACGGGCACCTCCCATCTGATGGCCATCTCTGGTCTTCATATCGCCCTCGCGGCTTCCCTTATCGTGCTCCTGCTGCGCGGCGTGCAGTATATTCTCCCGGGCCGCTGGATCGGCTGGCGGTTGCCGCTGCTGGCCGGGCTGGCCGGCGCCGTCTGCTATGCCTGGCTGACCGGCATGCAGCCGCCGGCGCTGCGCACCTGCGTAGGGTTGGGCGTGTGCTGCGCCTTACGCTTGTCGGGCCAACGCTGGACGGCGTGGCAGGTGTGGCTCTGCTGTCTGGGGGCGATACTCGTTACCGACCCGCTGGCGGTGCTGTCGCAAAGCCTGTGGCTATCCGCTTTCGCCGTGGCGGGGCTGATCTTCTGGTTTCAGTGGGTACCGCTGCCTGCCGGCCGCTGGCGCTGGCCATGGAAGACACTGTTCGCCCTCGTTCATTTGCAGGCTGGCGTGACGCTGTTGCTGATGCCGCTCCAGCTCCTGCTCTTCCATGGCGTCAGCCTGACGTCCATGGCCGCCAATTTGCTGGCGGTACCCTTAGTGACCCTGCTGGCGGTGCCGCTTATTCTCGGCGCGATGCTGCTGCATCTCACGGGACCGGGGATGGTGGAGTCGTTGCTCTGGCTGGCGGCCGATCGCGTGCTGGCGCTGCTGTTTTGGGGATTACGACGTTTACCGGACGGCTGGCTGCCGCTGGACGCTCGCTGGCTCTGGATCAGTAGCCTGCCGTGGCTGCTGGTGATGGGCTGGCGTTTTCAGAGCTGGCGGCATTTCCCGGCCCTGTGTCTGAGCGTGCTGTTCCTGCTGATGCGGCCCTTCTGGAGGCCGTTTCCCGCGGACGAATGGCGGGTGACGATGCTGGATGTCGGGCAGGGGCTGGCGATGGTTATCGAACGTCACGGCAAGGCGCTCCTCTATGATACCGGGCCAGCATGGCCGCAGGGCGACAGCGGTCAGCAGGTGATTATCCCGTGGCTGCGCTGGCATCATCTGCAGCTGCAGGGCATTGTGCTAAGCCACGAGCATCTGGATCATCGCGGCGGCCTTAATTCAGTGCTACAGGCATGGCCGCAGGCGTGGGTGCGCAGCCCTTTAGGCTGGGCGCGTCATCTGCCGTGTCATCGCGGCGAGCGCTGGCAATGGCAGGGACTCAACTTCCAGGCCCTGTGGCCGCTGCCGGGCAGCACGGCAAAGGGTAATAATCACTCCTGCGTGGTGCGCATCGATGATGGTCGCTCCAGCATCCTGCTCACCGGCGATATAGAACGTCAGGCGGAGCAGGCGATGATCAGCCGTTACTGGCAGCATCTGACGTCTACACTTATCCAGGTTCCCCACCACGGTAGCAACACCTCCTCCAGCGAATTGCTGGTCCACCGGGTAGAGGGTGCGGCCGCGCTGGCATCCGCTTCGCGCTACAATGCGTGGCGGATGCCCTCGTACAAGGTGGTTCAGCGCTATCGCCAGCGGGGGTATCGCTGGTTCGCCACGCCGCAGCAGGGACAGATAACGGTGGTTTTTTCCGCAGAAGGGTGGCAAATCCATAGCTTACGGGATCAAGTTTTACCACGTTGGTATCATCAGTGGTTTGGCGCGCCCGCCGATAACGGGTAGAATATGCGGCTATTTCAACACAAGCTGGTTTATTGAATGCAGAACGATAAAGATCTCTCCACGTGGCAGACCTTCCGCCGACTTTGGCCGATTATTGCACCGTTTAAAGCCGGGCTAATCGTCGCGGCGGTGGCGTTAGTGCTTAACGCGGGCAGTGACACCTTCATGTTATCGCTTCTTAAACCGTTATTGGATGATGGTTTTGGTAAAACGGATCGCTCAGTGCTGCTATGGATGCCGCTGGTGGTTATCGGGCTGATGGTGCTGCGTGGGATCACCAGCTACATCTCGAGCTATTGTATCTCCTGGGTTTCCGGCAAAGTCGTGATGACCATGCGTCGTCGCCTGTTCGGCCACATGATGGGCATGCCGGTGGCCTTCTTTGACAAGCAGTCTACCGGGACGCTGCTGTCACGCATTACCTATGATTCTGAGCAGGTCGCCTCATCTTCCTCCAGCGCGCTGATCACCGTGGTCCGCGAAGGGGCATCGATTATCGGCCTGTTCGTGATGATGTTCTATTACAGCTGGCAGCTGTCGCTGATCCTGATCGTACTGGCGCCGATCGTGTCGGTAGCAATCCGCGTGGTCTCCAAGCGTTTTCGTAATATCAGTAAGAATATGCAGAACACGATGGGGCAGGTCACCACCAGCGCTGAGCAGATGCTGAAAGGGCATAAAGAGGTGCTGATGTTTGGTGGCCAGGAGGTGGAAACCAAACGTTTTGATAAGGTCAGCAATAAAATGCGTCTGCAGGGGATGAAGATGGTTTCTGCCTCGTCTATCTCCGACCCGATCATTCAGCTTATCGCGTCGCTGGCGCTGGCCTTTGTCCTGTATGCCGCCAGCTTCCCGAGCGTAATGGACACCCTGACCGCCGGGACCATTACCGTGGTCTTCTCCTCAATGATTGCGCTGATGCGCCCGCTGAAGTCGCTGACCAACGTCAATGCCCAGTTCCAGCGTGGGATGGCGGCGTGCCAGACGCTGTTTGCGATCCTCGATTCCGAGCAGGAAAAAGATGAAGGTACGCGGGTCATTGAGCGGGCCAAAGGCAATCTCAAGTTTGAGAACGTCACGTTCACCTATCCGGGCCGCGAAGTGGCCGCGCTGCGCAATATCAATCTCGATATCCCGGAAGGGAAAACCGTCGCGCTGGTGGGGCGCTCAGGGTCGGGTAAATCGACCATTGCCAGCCTGATCACCCGCTTCTACGATGTTGACGACGGCCAGATCCTGCTGGATGGTCACGACCTGCGCGAGTACAAGCTGAGCTCGCTGCGCGACCAGGTGGCACTCGTTTCACAGAACGTGCATCTGTTCAACGATACTGTCGCCAACAACATCGCCTATGCCCGTACCGAAGAGTACAGCCGCGAGCAGATTGAAGAGGCCGCGCGAATGGCCTACGCCATGGATTTCATCAACAAGATGGACAATGGTCTGGATACGATCATTGGTGAAAATGGCGTAATGCTGTCCGGTGGCCAGCGCCAGCGTATTGCTATCGCCCGTGCGCTGCTGCGTAACAGCCCGATCCTGATCCTTGATGAAGCCACCTCGGCGCTGGATACTGAGTCCGAGCGAGCCATTCAGGCGGCGCTGGATGAGCTGCAGAAAAACCGCACCTCGCTGGTTATCGCCCACCGTCTGTCGACCATTGAGCAGGCTGATGAAATTGTGGTGGTTGAAGATGGGCGGATCGTGGAACGCGGAACGCACCACGATCTGCTGGAGCATAAGGGCGTGTACGCCCAGCTGCATAAGATGCAATTCGGCGAATGATCGCGCGCATTTGGTCCGGGGAATCGCCGCTGTGGCGCCTGCTGCTGCCGCTCTCCTGGCTGTATGGCCTGGTGAGCGCGGTGATTCGCCTCAGCTATCAGCTGGGGTGGCAAAAAGCCTGGCGCGCGCCGGTGCCGGTGGTGGTGGTCGGTAACCTGACCGCCGGCGGCAATGGTAAAACGCCGGTGGTGATCTGGCTGGTGGAGCAGCTGCAGCAGCGCGGTATTCGCGTGGGGGTGGTCTCTCGCGGCTACGGCGGTAAAGCCGACCGCTACCCACTGGTATTAACTGACCGGACCAGTACGGCGCAGGCGGGTGATGAGCCGGTGTTAATTCATCAGCGTACCGGCGCGCCGGTGGCGGTTTCTCCGCTGCGCAGCGACGCGGTGAAAGCGCTGCTCAGCGCGCACGATCTGCAGATTATCGTGACCGACGACGGGTTGCAGCACTATAAGCTGGCGCGGGACAGAGAAATTGTCGTTATCGACGGCGTACGCCGCTTTGGCAACGGTTGGTGGCTGCCTGCCGGGCCGATGCGCGAGCGGGCGTCGCGCTTGCAAAGCGTTGATGCGGTTATCGTTAACGGTGGCGTGGCGCGTCCGGGGGAGATCCCGATGCAACTGCGTCCAGGGATGGCGGTTAACCTGCTTACCGGCGAACGTCGCGATGTCTCGACTTTCACGAACGTAGTGGCGATGGCCGGCATCGGCCATCCGCCGCGCTTTTTCGCCACCCTTGAAAGCTGTGGCGTCCAGCCGGTCAAAACCGTGGCGCTGGCAGACCATCAGGCGCTGAGCCAGGCCGATGTCGCCGCCCTGGTAACCACCGGGCAGACGCTGCTGATGACCGAGAAAGACGCGGTGAAATGTCGCGATTTCGCCGCCGCAAACTGGTGGTATTTACCGGTCGACGCCATAATGGCCGATGAACGCGCACAGCGGTTGCTTGCGGACTTAGCGACGTTGGCGCAACGTTAACTGACGCGCCGGCTTTGCTCGCCGCTGTGCTGGAATTCCTGACGGAGAACCTGCATGTCGGTATTGCAATTATCGCTTAACGAGGCGCGCCACCTCCATCTCGCGGCGCAGGGGTTGTTAAAGAAGCCCCGACGTCGCGCTCGCCCGAAAGACATTCTTTCCACCATCCAGCAGATGTCGCTGCTGCAAATCGATACCATCAACGTGGTGGCCCGCAGCCCCTATCTGGTGCTGTTCAGCCGCCTCGGCAGCTATCCGCAGCACTGGCTGGATGAGTCGTTGCGCAGCGGCGAGCTAATGGAATACTGGGCGCATGAAGCCTGCTTTCTACCGCGCAGCGATTTCGCCCTGGTGCGCCATCGCATGTTGAATCCCGACAATATGGGCTGGAAATACCATCGCGCGTGGATGGAGGAGCATGCCGGGAGTATTGCAGAGCTGCTGGCGCATATCGGGCAAAACGGCCCGGTTCGCTCGGCGGATTTTACCCACCCGCGCAAAGGCGCCAGCGGCTGGTGGGAGTGGAAACCGCATAAGCGCCATCTGGAAGGGCTGTTTACCGCCGGCGAAGTGATGGTGGTGGAACGACGCAATTTTCACCGCGTGTATGATTTAACCCGGCGGGTGATGCCGGACTGGGATGACGAACGCGACGCGCTGTCCCGCGAAGACGCAGAGGCCATCATGCTGCGCAACAGCGCCCGCAGCCTCGGTATCTTTCGTCCCCAGTGGTTGGCCGATTACTATCGCTTGCGCCAGCCGTCGCTACCGGGTCTGCTGGCTGCCTGGCAGGAAGAGGGCCTGGTGGTGCCGGTTAACGTGGAAGCACTCGGCGAGATGTGGTTGCATCGCGACGCGCTGGCGCAGCTTGAGTCAGCGCCTGGTGGTAAGCTGATCGCCAGCCATAGCGCCGTGCTCTCTCCTTTTGACCCGGTGGTCTGGGATCGGAAACGCGCGGAGCAACTCTTCAACTTCAGCTATCGCCTGGAGTGCTATACCCCAGCGCCGAAGCGGCAGTATGGCTACTTCGTACTGCCCCTGCTGCACCAGGGAAAACTGGTTGGGCGGATGGACAGTAAAATACATCGCAAAAGCCAGGAGCTGGAGATCTTCTCTCTGTGGCTGGAGGAGGGTGTGAAGATCACCCGTGGCCTTGAGCAGGGGCTGCGCCGGGCGATTAACGACTTCGCGCGCTGGCAATCGGCGGAGCGGATCCTGTGCCGAGGCTTGCCGGAAGGGCTGTTTGTCGGCCAGGAGCAGGGGTGGGAAATCAACGCCGATTGATCCCGGCGCCGACCTTCCTGTGATATGCTGCTGTGAAATCTATCCGGTCCATCAGGAGGAAACATGGATCACCGTTTACTTGAAATCATCGCCTGCCCGGTCTGTAACGGTAAGCTGTATTACAGTCAGGATAAGCAAGAACTTATTTGCAAACTTGATAGTCTGGCGTTTCCGCTGCGCGATGGTATTCCTGTGCTGCTGGAGACAGAGGCCCGAGCGCTGACGGTTGAAGAGAGTCACTCATGAGTTTCGTGGTTATTATTCCTGCGCGTTTCGCCTCTACGCGCCTGCCGGGAAAACCACTGCAGGACATTAACGGCAAACCGATGATTGTCCACGTGCTGGAGCGCGCGCGCGAATCCGGCGCGGATCGCATTATTGTCGCCACCGATCATCCGGACGTGGCCAGCGCCGTTGAAGCGGCGGGTGGTGAAGTGTGCATGACCCGCGCCGATCACCAGTCCGGCACTGAACGGCTGGCGGAAGTGGTGGAGAAGTGCGCATTCAGCGATGACACTATCATCGTCAATATTCAGGGCGATGAGCCGATGATCCCCCCGGCGATCGTCCGCCAGGTGGCGGAGAATCTGGCGTCCAGCAGCAGTGGAATGGCGACGCTGGCGGTACCGATCCACGATGCGGAAGAGGCGTTTAATCCAAATGCGGTGAAAGTGGTGATGGATGCGCAAGGTTATGCGCTTTATTTCTCCCGTGCCACCATACCCTGGGATCGCGATCGCTTTGCCCACTCCCGCGAGACCATCGGTGATTCCCTGCTGCGTCACATCGGCATTTATGGCTACCGCGCTGGCTTTATTCGCCGCTATGTCAGCTGGGCGCCGAGCCCGCTGGAGCAGATTGAAATGCTCGAGCAGCTGCGGGTGCTGTGGTATGGCGAGAAAATCCATGTTGCCGTGGCGGCAGAAGTGCCCGGCACCGGTGTGGATACCCCGGAAGATCTGGAGCGCGTCCGCGCTGAACTGCGTTAATCCCCTGTCCCCTCCTTGCAGGGGGGGATATCCCCGCCGGTTTTTCGCTTTTTTTGTCCCTTTTTGATCTTATTCGATGACAACCCAGGTGCGGGCGCTCATTATGAAACCAGTAGTGTTCATAGGGGTAATCGACAATGGAACAGTTGCGAACCGAACTCAGTCACCTGCTTGGCGAAAAGCTGAGCCGGGTGGAGTGTGTCAGTGAAAAACCCGCTACGGCGCTGTGGTCCCTGTACGACGCGCAGGGAAACCCGATGCCGCTGCTGGCGCGCAGTTTCACCACGCCCGGTGTGGCGCGGCAACTGGCATGGAAGATCTCCACCCTTGCGCGCAGTGGTACAGTGCGCATGCCGGTGGTTTACGGCGTGATGACGCATGAAGAGCATCCCGGGCCGGATGTGCTGCTGCTTGAGCGCTTGCGCGGCGTTCCGGTGGAGGCCCCCACGCGCACACCTGCGCGCTGGGAGCAACTGCAGGAGCAAATCGTCGAGGCGCTGCTCGCCTGGCATCGTCAGGACAGCGGCGGCTGCGTAGGAATGGTCGATAATACCCAGGACAATCTGTGGTCGAACTGGTACCGCCAGCGGGTAGAGATGCTGTGGAGCACCCTGAACCTGTATCAGGATACCGGCCTGACGATGCAGGATAAGCGTATTTTGTTCCGCTCCCGCGAGTGCCTTCCGGAGCTGTTTCGCGATTTCAATGACAATGCCGTGCTGGTGCACGGTAATTTCACCTTGCGCAGTATGCTGAAAGACCCACGCAGCGATCAGCTGCTGGCGATGGTGGGCCCGGGGATGATGCTGTGGGCGCCACGCGAGTATGAACTGTTCCGCCTTGCAGAAGGCGGCCAGGCGGAACAGTTGCTGTGGCGCTACCTGCAGCAGGCGCCAGTTTCCGAGGCCTTTGTCTGGCGGCGCTGGCTCTATCTGCTGTGGGATGAGGTGGATAATCTGGTCAATACCGGGCGCTTTGACCGCGCCCGTTTCGACCTCGCGACAAAATCACTCCTGCCCTGGCTCGCCTGAGCCACCTTTCAGCCATTGCCAGACGCGACCGAGGGTTTCATAGCCGACCCGGTCGCTGTGCATCAGCCATACCGGGGAGGGGATGGCTCGTTCCCACGGATTAAGCGGCGAGGTCACCGCTAACTGATTTGCCGGCGCGGGCAGGGGATCCAGACCGGCATGACGAAAGAAAATCATCGCCCGTGGCAGGTGGGACGCCGAAGTGACCAGCAGGAAGGGCGCATCGCCGATGGCGCGCTTCACCGCCTGCGCTTCCTCTTCCGTATCTTTCGGCCGATCGAGCACGATGATATCGCTGCGCGGTACGCCGAGGCTCTCCGCGACTCTCGCCCCGGCCTCCGCCGTGCTGACGGGGTTGGTTTTTGCCGCCGCGCCGGTAAAGATCATTTTCGATCCGGGATTCGCCTGCCACAGGCGAATGCCCTCCGTCAGGCGCGGCAGGCTGTTATTGATAAGATTAGAGCTTGGCGCCCACTCCGGATTCCAGGTATAGCCGCCGCCCAACACCACCACGTAGCTCACCGGCTGCTCGCCGCGCCAGGTGGGGTAGCTATCTTCAATCGGTTTCAACAGGCTGTCGGCCACCGGTTGCAGGCTCAGCAGCGCCAGCAGCAGCCAGCCGAGGCTCACGCATAGCTTGCCGGTACGTTGAAAGCGGCTGAACCATAACAGCGCGATCCCGATCCCGATCAGCAACAGCAGGGCGGGAAGCGGCAACAGCAGACCGCCGACGATCTTTTTTAGCGTGAAAAGCATGCCAGATGGTTCCTTTTTTAACCATATAACCAAAGTTATGTTCGGATCTTATAACAGATCGCTTCATTCTCGGCGTGGGTATGACAAAATAGCGGTTTTGTGTTGGCTTGTGGAGTCGCCCGTGCAGGATCGCAATTTCGATGACATTGCTGAAAAGTTTTCGCGCAATATTTACGGCACCACAAAAGGTCAGCTGCGCCAGGCGATCCTCTGGCAGGATCTGGAACCGCTGCTGGCGCAGCTGGGGCCGGGACCGCTGAGGGTGCTGGATGCCGGCGGCGGCGAAGGGCAAACGGCCATTAAAGTGGCGCAACTGGGTCATCAGGTGACGCTGTGCGATCTCTCCGCTGAAATGGTGGCGCGCGCCCGCCAGGCGGCCGTCGATAAAGGTGTGATCGACAACATGCATTTTGTACAATGCGCGGCTCAGGATATTGCGCAGCATTTGGAAAGCCCGGTTGATCTGGTACTGTTTCATGCGGTGCTGGAGTGGGTGGCGGAGCCCCAGGAGGTGCTGCGTACGCTGTGGTCGACACTGCGTCCTGGCGGTGGGCTGTCGTTGATGTTCTACAATGCTAACGGCCTGCTGATGCACAATATGGTGGCCGGTAATTTCGATTACGTACAATTGGGCATGCCAAAAAAGAAAAAACGCACGCTGTCGCCGGATTATCCGCGTGAGCCGCAGCAGGTTTATCACTGGCTGGAAGAGATTGGCTGGCAGATTGTCAGCAAAACCGGCGTGCGGGTGTTTCATGATTATCTGCGTGAAAAACGCCAACAGCATGACAGCTATGCGGCGCTGCTGGAGCTGGAAACGCGCTACTGTCGTCAGGAGCCGTATCTCAGCCTGGGCCGTTATATTCATGTCACCGCGCTTAAGAGCCAGGCTCATAGCCGCAGATGCAAGGATAAAGTATGAGTGAATTTTCCCAGACAGTCCCCGAACTGGTTGCCTGGGCCAGGAAAAATGATTTTTCTATCTCGCTGCCGGTCGACAGACTCTCTTTTCTGCTGGCGGTCGCCACGCTGAACGGCGAACGGCTGGAAGGGGAAATGAGCGAGGGAGAACTGGTGGATGCGTTCCGCCACGTCAGTGATGCGTTTGAGCAGACCAGCGAAACCATCAGCCAGCGCGCCAATAATGCGATCAACGATTTGGTGCGCCAGCGTCTGCTGAACCGCTTTACCAGCGAAATTACCGAAGGCAATGCGATCTATCGCCTGACGCCGTTGGGGATCGGGATCACCGATTACTATATCCGTCAGCGTGAATTCTCGACGCTGCGTCTCTCGATGCAGCTGTCGATCGTCGCTGGCGAGCTGAAGCGTGCGGCGGATGCGGCAGAAGAGGGCGGGGATGAGTTCCACTGGCATCGCAATGTTTTCGCTCCGCTGAAATATTCCGTGGCGGAAATTTTCGACAGCATCGACCTGACGCAGCGCATTATGGATGAGCAGCAGCAGCTGGTGAAAGACGATATCGCACAGTTGTTAAATAAAGACTGGCGCGCGGCGATTTCCAGCTGTGAACTGCTGCTGTCGGAAACCTCTGGCACCCTGCGCGAACTGCAGGATACGCTGGATGCGGCGGGGGATAAACTGCAGGCGAATCTGCTGCGCATTCAGGATTCGACCATGGCGCGCGACGATTTGCATTTTGTCGACCGGCTGGTATTCGACCTGCAAAGCAAACTCGACCGCATCGTCAGCTGGGGTCAGCAGGCGATTGACCTGTGGATCGGCTACGACCGCCATGTGCATAAGTTTATCCGTACCGCTATCGATATGGATAAGAACCGCGTCTTCGCCCAGCGTCTGCGCCAGTCGGTACAGACCTATTTTGATGAACCGTGGGCGCTGACTTACGCCAACGCCGACCGTCTGCTGGATATGCGCGATGAAGAGATGGCGTTGCGCGATGAAGAGGTCACCGGCGAACTGCCGGCGGATCTCGAATTTGAAGAGTTTAACGAAATTCGCGAGCAGCTGGCGGCGCTGATCGAAGCGCAGCTGGCGGTCTATAAAGAGAAGGGAATACCGCTGGACCTCGGCCTGGTGGCGCGGGAGTTCCTGGCGCAGTATCCGCGCGGACGTCACTTCGACGTGGCGCGGATCGTCGTGGATCAGGCGGTACAGCTGGGCGTCGCCCAGGCAGATTTCACCGGACTGCCGGCAAAATGGCAGCCGATTAATGATTACGGAGCCAAGGTACAGGCGCATGTCATTGACAAATATTGAACAAGTGATGCCGGTTAAGCTGGCGCAGGCGTTGGCCAATCCGTTATTTCCGGCGCTGGACAGCGCCCTGCGCGCGGGCCGTCATATCGGTCTCGACGAGCTGGATAATCACGCATTTTTGATGGATTTCCAGGATTACCTGGAAGAATTTTACGCTCGCTATAACGTCGAGTTGATCCGCGCACCGGAAGGGTTCTTCTATCTGCGCCCGCGCTCCACCACGCTGATTTCGCGCTCGGTGCTGTCGGAGCTGGATATGATGGTGGGCAAAATTCTTTGCTATCTCTATCTCAGCCCGGAGCGCCTGGCAAACGAAGGGATTTTCACCCAGCAGGAGCTCTATGACGAACTGCTGACCCTGGCGGATGAAGCCAGGCTGCTGAAGCTGGTGAACAATCGTTCCACCGGTTCGGATCTGGACCGCCAGAAGCTGCAGGAAAAAATGCGCGCGTCGCTAAACCGCCTGCGCCGTCTGGGGATGGTGTGGTTTATGGGCCATGACAGCAGCAAGTTTCGCATTACCGAATCGGTATTCCGCTTTGGCGCCGATGTGCGCGCCGGCGACGACCCGCGCGAGGCGCAGCGCCGCCTGATCCGCGACGGGGAAGCAATGGCTCTGGAAAATCACCTGCAGCTCAATGATGAGAATGAAGAAAACCAGCCGGATAGCGGGGAGGAAGAGTAATGATTGAACGCGGTAAGTTTCGCTCGCTAACGCTGGTTAACTGGAACGGTTTCTTTGCCCGGACCTTTGATCTTGATGAACTGGTGACCACCCTCTCCGGGGGGAACGGCGCGGGTAAGTCCACGACCATGGCGGCTTTCGTCACGGCGCTGATCCCGGATTTAACCCTGCTGCACTTCCGTAACACCACTGAAGCGGGGGCCACCAGCGGCTCACGCGATAAAGGCCTGCATGGTAAGCTGCGCGCCGGGGTGTGTTACTCGGTACTCGATGTGATCAACTCCCGCCACCAGCGCGTGGTGGTCGGCGTGCGCCTACAACAGGTCGCCGGACGCGATCGTAAAGTCGATATTAAGCCGTTCGCCATTCAGGGACTGCCGACCTCTATCCTGCCGACCCAGCTGTTGACCGAAACGCTGAACGATCGTCAGGCGCGCGTGGTCAGTCTCAATGAGCTGAAAGACAAACTCGAGGCGATGGAAGGCGTCCAGTTTAAACAGTTCAACTCGATCACCGAATATCACTCGCTAATGTTCGATCTGGGCGTGGTGGCGCGTCGTCTGCGTTCCGCCTCCGATCGTAGCAAATACTACCGCCTGATTGAGGCCTCGCTGTACGGCGGGATCTCCAGCACCATTACCCGCTCGCTGCGCGACTACCTGCTGCCGGAAAACAGCGGCGTGCGTAAAGCGTTCCAGGATATGGAAGCGGCGCTGCGGGAAAACCGCATGACGCTGGAAGCCATTCGCGTAACCCAGTCTGACCGCGATCTGTTTAAACACCTGATCAGCGAAGCCACCAACTACGTGGCGGCGGACTATATGCGTCACGCCAACGAGCGGCGCATTCACCTGGATAAGGCGCTGGAGTATCGTCGCGATCTCTTTACCTCGCGTTCGCAGTTGGCGGCCGAGCAGTATAAGCACGTCGAGATGGCGCGCGAGCTGCAGGAGCACAACGGCGCGGAGGGCGATCTGGAAGCCGATTACCAGGCCGCCAGCGATCACCTGAACCTGGTGCAGACCGCCCTGCGTCAGCAGGAAAAAATTGAGCGCTACGAAGCGGATCTCGATGAGCTGCAGATCCGTCTGGAAGAGCAGAATGAAGTGGTGGCGGAAGCCACCGACCAGCAGGAAGAGAACGAAGCCCGCGCCGAAGCCGCCGAACTGGAAGTGGATGAGCTGAAAAACCAGCTCGCCGACTATCAGCAGGCGCTCGACGTCCAGCAGACCCGCGCCATTCAGTATAACCAGGCGCTGCAGGCGCTGGAGCGCGCGAAGGCGCTGTGCCATCTGCCGGATCTGACGCCAGAGAGCGCCGACGAGTGGCTGGAAACCTTCCAGGCGAAAGAGCAGGAAGCGACGGAGAAAATGCTGTCGCTGGAACAGAAAATGAGCGTGGCGCAAACCGCGCACAGCCAGTTCGAACAGGCGTACCAGCTGGTGGCGGCGATTAACGGCCCGCTGGCGCGTAATGAAGCCTGGGACGTGGCGCGCGAATTGCTGCGCGACGGCGTTAACCAGCGCCATCAGGCCGAGCAGGCGCAGGGGCTGCGCAGCCGTCTCAACGAGCTGGAACAGCGTCTGCGCGAGCAGCAGGACGCCGAGCGTCAGCTGGCTGAGTTCTGCAAACGCCAGGGCAAACGCTACGATATCGACGATCTGGAAACGCTGCATCAGGAGCTGGAAGCGCGCATCGCGTCGCTGGCCGACAGCGTCTCTAACGCTCAGGAACAGCGCATGACCCTGCGTCAGGAGCTGGAGCAACTGCAGTCGCGCACCCAGACGCTGATGCGCCGGGCGCCGATCTGGCTGGCGGCGCAGAACAGTCTCAACCAGCTGTGCGAGCAGAGCGGCGAACAGTTTGAGTCCGGCCAGGAGGTCACCGAATACCTGCAGCAGCTGCTGGAGCGTGAGCGTGAGGCTATCGTTGAACGTGACGAGGTCGGCGCCCGCAAGCGTGCCATCGACGAAGAGATCGAGCGACTCAGTCAGCCGGGCGGCTCTGAAGACCCGCGTCTGAACGCGCTGGCGGAGCGCTTTGGCGGCGTCCTGTTGTCGGAAATTTATGACGACGTTAGCCTCGAAGATGCGCCGTACTTCTCCGCGCTGTATGGCCCATCGCGCCATGCGATCGTGGTGCCGGATCTGTCGCAGGTGGCGGAGCAGCTCGAAGGGCTGGAAGATTGTCCGGAAGACCTGTATCTGATCGAAGGCGATCCGCAGGCCTTCGACGACAGCGTGTTCAGCGTTGACGAGCTGGAAAAAGCGGTGGTGGTGAAGATTGCCGACCGCCAGTGGCGTTATTCACGTTTCCCAACGCTGCCGCTGTTTGGTCGCGCGGCGCGCGAAAATCGCATCGAAACACTGCATGCTGAGCGTGAGAGTCTCTCCGAGCGTTTCGCGACCCTGTCGTTCGACGTGCAGAAAACCCAGCGACTTCACCAGGCTTTCAGCCGCTTCATTGGCAGCCATCTGGCGGTGGCTTTCGAGGACGATCCGGAAGAAGAGATCCGCAAGCTTAACAGCCGCCGCGGCGAGCTGGAGCGTGCGCTGAACGCCCATGAGAGCGATAACCAACAGAACCGCGTGCAGTATGAGCAGGCGAAAGAGGGCGTGTCGGCGCTCAACCGCCTGCTGCCGCGCCTGAACCTGCTGTCGGATGATACGCTGGCTGACCGCGTGGACGAGATCCAGGAACGTCTGGACGAAGCGCAGGAGGCAGTGCGCTTTATTCAGCAGCATGGCAATCAGCTGGCGAAGCTGGAGCCGATCGTCTCGGTATTGCAGAGCGATCCGGAGCAGTTTGAGCAGCTGAAAGAAGATTACGCCTATGCGCAGCAAACCCAGCGCGATGCGCGTCAGCAGGCCTTTGCGCTGGCGGAAGTCGTGCAGCGCCGGGCCCACTTCAGCTACTCCGATTCGGCGGAGATGCTCAGTGGCAACAGCGATCTCAACGAGAAGCTGCGCCAGCGTCTGCAACAAGCGGAATCTGAGCGTAGCCGCGCGCGCGAAGCGATGCGTAGCCACGTTGCGCAGTTGAACCAGTACAACCAGGTGCTGGCGTCGCTGAAGAGCTCGTATGACACCAAAAAAGAGCTGCTCAACGATCTGTATAAAGAGCTGCAGGATATCGGCGTGCGCGCCGATGCCGGGGCGGAAGAGCGCGCGCGTCAGCGTCGTGACGAGCTGCACACGCAGCTGAGCAACAACCGCTCCCGTCGCAATCAGCTGGAAAAAGCGTTGACCTTCTGCGAAGCGGAAATGGACAACCTGACCCGTAAACTGCGCAAGCTGGAACGCGATTACTGCGAAATGCGTGAGCAGGTTGTCAGCGCCAAGGCGGGCTGGTGCGCGGTGATGCGTCTGGTGAAAGACAACGGCGTCGAACGTCGTCTGCATCGCCGCGAGCTGGCCTATCTCTCTGCTGACGAACTGCGTTCGATGTCGGATAAGGCGCTCGGTGCGCTGCGTCTGGCGGTTGCCGATAACGAACATCTGCGCGACGTGCTGCGTATATCGGAAGATCCGAAACGTCCGGAGCGCAAAATCCAGTTCTTCGTCGCCGTCTATCAGCATCTGCGTGAGCGTATCCGTCAGGATATTATTCGTACCGATGACCCGGTGGAAGCGATCGAGCAGATGGAGATCGAGCTCAGTCGTCTGACCGAAGAGCTGACCAACCGCGAACAGAAGCTGGCGATCAGTTCCCGCAGCGTGGCGAACATTATTCGCAAAACCATTCAGCGTGAGCAGAACCGTATCCGGATGCTCAACCAGGGACTGCAGAGCGTCTCGTTCGGCCAGGTCAACAGCGTGCGTCTGAACGTTAACGTGCGTGAGACCCACTCGACGCTGCTGGATGTCCTGTCTGAACAGCATGAGCAGCATCAGGATCTGTTTAACAGCAATCGCCTGACCTTCTCGGAAGCGCTGGCCAAGCTGTATCAGCGCCTGAACCCGCAGATCGACATGGGGCAGCGCACGCCGCAAACCATCGGCGAAGAGCTACTCGACTACCGCAACTATCTGGAGATGGAAGTGGAAGTTAACCGCGGCTCCGACGGCTGGCTGCGCGCGGAGTCCGGCGCGCTGTCGACCGGGGAAGCGATCGGTACCGGGATGTCGATTCTGGTAATGGTGGTGCAGAGCTGGGAAGATGAGTCTCGTCGCCTGCGCGGCAAGGATATCTCGCCTTGCCGTCTGCTGTTCCTCGATGAAGCGGCGCGTCTCGACGCCCGCTCCATCGCCACGTTGTTCGAGCTGTGCGAACGTCTGGAGATGCAGCTGATTATCGCGGCGCCGGAAAATATCAGCCCGGAAAAAGGCACGACCTATAAACTGGTGCGTAAAGTGTTTAATAATCACGAACACGTACACGTTGTCGGCCTGCGCGGTTTTGCCGCGCCGGTACCGGAAGCACTGCCGGGAACGGCCGACGCCTCCTGAGGCTGCGGCTACATTCTGGCGGCTAAGCGCTGAAAAGGGCAACGTTAAGTTGCCCTTTTTGCTATCCAGCCTGGTATGCCTGGGTGGTATAATCTTTAAGCTTCTTTACATTAGGTAAGGCAAAAGCCTTTCCGTCTTTATATACTGTGATAAAGCCCACTAATTTGTGGGCGGCAATGTGTGACAACAGGGGGCAAGGGATGTTGCTAAAGAAACGGTATGGTCGTCCATTGTCAGCGCTCAGCCTGAGCCTGGCACTGGCATTTGCTCCGCTGTTCAATGTCCAGGCCGCAGAGCCTGAAGTCGTACCTGGTGATAGCTCCGCTACGCCTGGAGAGCTTTCCGTCGCGCTGACGCAAAGCGATGGGCAATCGCCGGCGGTAGCGAAGCTGGCCGGTGAGCAGCCGCTGTCGATGGAGGCGGCGGCAAACAGTCGCGCCCAGATCGAGGCGCTGTTGCCGGCAGGGTACAAACCTGTCTTTATCAATCCGCTGGTGTCGCTGTACGCCGCCAGGGATATGAAACCGATGTGGGAGAACCGCGAGGCGGTGCAGGCGTTCCAGCAGCAGCTGGCGGAGATCGCCATCGCCGGTTTTCAGCCGCAGTTTACCACCTGGGTCAGTCTGCTGACCGATCCCGCCGTCAGCGGCATGGCGCGCGATGTGGTGTTGTCGGATGCCATGATGGGCTATCTGCACTTTATCAGCGGCATCCCCACCCAGGGGACCCGCTGGCTATATAGCTCGACGCCGTACAAGATGGCGACCCCGCCGCTATCGGTGATTAACCAGTGGCAGCTGGCGCTGGACAATGGCTCCCTGCCGGCGTTTATCGCTGGCCTGGCGCCGCATCATCCGCAGTATGAGGCCATGCACCAGTCGTTGTTGGCGCTGGTGGCTGATTCTCGCCCGTGGCCGCAGATGACCGGTAGCGGCTCGCTGCGCCCCGGCGAATGGAGCAATGATATCGGTGCCCTGCGCGAGATCCTCCAGCGTACCGGGATGCTGGACAATACCGCCAATATCGTTCTGCCCGGCGATGTGGTGAGCCCGTCGGCGAAGAAAAAGAGCAAACCCGCGGCGCGCGGCGTGTACGATCGCCAGCTGGTGGAGGGGGTTAAGCGCTTTCAGGCCATGCAGGGGCTGGGTGCGGATGGCGTCATTGGCCAGTCCACCCGCGACTGGCTCAACGTCTCTTCCGCGCAGCGTGCGGGGGTGCTGGCCTTGAATATTCAGCGTTTACGCCTGCTACCGGGCAAACTGTCGACCGGCATTATGGTGAATATTCCCGCTTTCTCGCTGGTCTATTACCAGGATGGCAGCCAGGTGCTGGCCTCGCGGGTGATCGTCGGGCGTCCGGACCGCAAAACGCCAATGATGAGCAGCGCGCTGAACAACGTGGTGGTCAATCCACCGTGGAACGTGCCGCCGACGCTGGCGCGCAAAGATATCCTGCCGAAGGTGCGTAACAATCCAGGCTATCTGGAGCAGCATGGCTACACCGTGATGCGCGGCTGGAACAGTAAAGAGACCATCGATCCTTATCGGGTCGACTGGTCGACCATCACCGAGAATAATTTACCGTTCCGTTTTCAGCAGGCGCCTGGAGCGCGTAACTCACTGGGCCGCTACAAGTTTAATATGCCGAGTTCAGATGCTATTTATCTGCACGATACGCCGAACCATAATCTGTTCCAGAAAGATGTTCGCGCGCTCAGCTCCGGCTGCGTACGCGTCAATAAGGCCTCGGAGCTGGCCAATATGTTGCTGCAGGACGCGGGCTGGAACGACACGCGTATTTCCGATGCCCTGAAGCAAGGGGACACGCGCTATGTCAATATTCGGCAAAATATACCGGTGAATTTATATTACTTAACGGCTTTTGTGGACGCTGATGGACGTACACAATATCGAACAGATATTTACAATTACGATCTCACCGCGCGATCCAGTGCACAAATTCTGACGAAAGCTGAACAATTAATCAGGTAAATGAAGTAGTTCAATGGATTTTGTTGTCCTAGCACTGGGTAAAAAAGGGCGCTGCTCCTCTGCAGCGCCCGATTTTCCTGGGGTGAGGCTGCCTTGACGTTGGCAATAATGCCCGGTAAGGTGCCTTTCGTGCGCCAGAAGTGCATATACATATCATTCCGCTCAATGCGTAGCGCGGTCAGCGCGAACGCTCTCCTTTGCCGGACAGCATCACGGCTGTGGCGAGCGATGGCGAGCTGGCGGTTAGCCTCGCGCGATGCGGAAAAAGTATATAACGATTCATTGACTGTAGACCTGATTATCATGGACAAATTTGACGCTAATCGCCGCAGATTGCTGGCGTTGGGTGGTGCTGCGCTGGGTGCTGCCGCCATTCTCCCTGCGCCGGCATTTGCCACCCTCTCGACCCCCCGTCCGCGTATTTTGACGCTGAATAACCTGCATACCGGTGAATCGCTCAAGGCGGAGTTTTTCGATGGCAGAGGCTATATTCAGGATGAATTAGCAAGACTTAATCATTTTTTCCGTGATTACCGCGCGAATAAAATTAAGTCCATCGATCCAAATCTGTTCGATCATCTTTATCGGTTGCAGGGATTGCTTGGCACCAACAAACCTGTCCAGCTTATTTCTGGTTATCGTTCCCTCGATACCAATGATGAGCTTCGCGCACGAAGCCGTGGTGTGGCAAAACACAGCTATCACACCAAGGGGCAGGCAATGGATTTCCATATCGAAGGTATTTCGTTAAGCAATATTCGCAAAGCGGCGTTATCTATGCGCGCAGGTGGTGTAGGATATTACCCACGTAGTAACTTTGTGCATATTGATACCGGTCCCGTAAGGCACTGGTAACGAAAGGAGCGTCATGAACTATCGTATTATTCCGGTTACCGCGTTCGCGCAGAACTGTTCTCTCATCTGGTGCGAACAAACCCGCCTGGCGGCGCTGGTCGATCCTGGCGGCGATGCTGAACGTATCAAAGCGGTGGTGGCGGAGGCGGGCGTCACGCTGATGCAGATCCTGCTGACGCATGGCCATCTCGATCACGTCGGCGCCGCTGCGGAACTGGCGCAGCATTATGGCGTACCGGTTATTGGTCCGGAAAAAGAAGATGAGTTCTGGCTGGAAGGATTGCCGGCGCAAAGCCGGATGTTCGGCCTGGAGGATTGCCAGCCGCTGCGTCCGGATCGCTGGCTCAATGAAGGCGATGTGGTCAATGTAGGGAATGTGGCGCTGCAGGTACTGCACTGTCCGGGCCATACGCCGGGTCACGTGGTCTTCTTCGATGACGCTTCCCGATTGCTCATTTCCGGAGACGTGATTTTTAAAGGCGGGGTGGGGCGCAGCGATTTTCCACGCGGCGACCATGGACAGCTGATTGCGGCCATTAAGGATAAGCTGTTGCCGCTGGGCGATGACGTGACCTTTATTCCCGGCCATGGTCCGCTGTCGACGCTGGGTGAGGAACGCCGTAACAACCCGTTCCTGCAGGATGAGATGCCGGTCTGGTAACAGACATGACGCGAACACATAAAAAAGGCCGCATTCGCGGCCTTTTTCTTTTATCTCGCTTAGAGCACGCTGTCGCTTACAGTACTGCGACGATGGCTTCGCACAGCGGCGCCATATTGTCAGGCGTCATCCCGGCCACGTTGATACGTCCGGAAGCAACCGCATAGATGGCGAACTCTTCACGCAGGCGCAGCACCTGCTCTTTAGTCAGGCCGCTGAATGAGAACATGCCGTTCTGCTGGCTGATAAAGCTGAAGTCGCGGCTCGCGCCTTTCTCCTGCAGGGTGTTGACGAACAGCAGGCGCATACGCTGGATGCGCTGGCGCATATCGGTCAGCTCCTGCTCCCAGATCGCACGCAGCGCATCGTTGCTCAGAATGGTGGCGACCACGGAGGCGCCATGCGCAGGCGGGTTGGAGTAGTTGGCGCGGATCACCGATTTCATCTGACTGAATGCGCGGTCCACGGCCTCCTGATCGGTGGCGACCAGCGTGCAGGCGCCGACGCGCTCATTGTACAGGCCAAAGTTTTTCGAGTAGGAGCTGGCGACCAGCAGCTCTTTGTGCAGCGCAGCAAAGGCGCGCAGACCTTCAGCATCTTCTTCCAGACCGCGGGCGAAGCCCTGGTAGGCGAAATCAAACAGCGGGAGCCAGCCTTTTTCCACTGACAGCTGAGCCAGCTGCTGCCACTGGTCGAGCGTCGGATCGATACCGGTCGGGTTGTGGCAGCAGCCGTGGAACAGCACCACGTCGCCGGCCTGGGCTTCGGTCAGGCTGGCCAGCAGACCCTCAAAGTCCAGCGCATGGTTAGCGGCGTCGTAGTAGGTATATTCGCGCACTTCCAGCCCGGCAGAGGTAAACACGCTCTTGTGGTTCGGCCAGCTTGGGTTGCTCACCCACACGCGTTTCACGTCGGTGTTTTTGGCGAGGAAGTCAGCCGCGACACGCAGAGCGCCAGTACCGCCAGGGGTCTGCGCAGTGCGGGCGCGTTTATCAGCGATAATCGCATTGCCTTTACCGAACAGCAGCTCCTGGGTGCAGCGACCAAATTCAGGAATACCATCGATGCCCAGATAGTTTTTAGTCGTTTCATTTTCCAGCAGGTACTGCTCTGCTTTCTTGACGCTGGTCAGAACGGGTGTTTTACCGGTTTCATCCTTGTAAACACCAATTCCGAGGTTAATTTTTTCAGGGCGGTCATCGGCACGAAACAGATCGGCCAGACCTAAAATCGGGTCGGCTGGGGCGGCGGTAATGTTCTCAAACATGACGAGGTTCCATTGTGATTACTGAAGGGAAATCCGCTATCAGGTTAACGGGAGAATAACGAATTGCCAACCGTTTGCTACAAAAAGCGAGAAGGTTTTCGAAAGATACGATCTTTGCCTCACGAATACAGAAAAGCAGGACCGAAGTCCTGCTTTGAAGGCATATCACGAAGGGGTGTACTGCAGATTAGAACTGGTAAACGATACCCACGGCCGCCTGGTCGTCGGTGGCTACGCCAGCCGCTTTGGTGTAATCGTTGTCGTCCAGCTGGTTGAATTTATACGCAGCGTAGACGTTCATGTTCTTGTTGAAGTAGTACCAGGTACCCACTTCGATGTATTTAACCAGATCCGCATCGCCGCCGGAGAAGCCAGCACGTGACTGCAGGTCTTTACCTTTGGTCTGCACGTAACCGATGGACGGACGCAGGCCGAAGTCGAACTGATACTGTACGACAGCTTCAAAGTTCTGGGTTTTGCCCGCGAAGTGGTTATCTTCTTCCGGAGTCATGTTGTAGGTCTGAGAGTACATGACCGCTGCATAGACGTTGTTGGCGTCATATTTTGCAGAGGTTGCCCAGGCTTCGGCTTTGTCGCCATTGCCGTCAGCTTTCTGAACGACGCTACGGTTGGAGCCGGAGTAGCCTGCAGACAGTGCGATACCGTTGTCGAACGCGTAGGTGGCTGCGGTGCTGAAGCCGTCGCCATTCTGCTTGCGAACCGCACGGTCGTGGTCGTTTTTACCCTGGTACTGCAGCGCGAAGCTCAGGCCGTCAACCAGACCAAAGAAGTCAGAGTTACGGTAGGTTGCCACGCCGTTGGTACGGCCGGTCATGTAGTTGTCGGTGTAGTTCCAGCCGTCGCCGCCCCATTCAACCAGCATATCGGTTGCTGCTTCGACATCGTAGATCGCGCCGTAGTTACGGCCGTAGTCGAATGAACCGTATTCGCCCGCTTTCAGACCCGCGAACGCCAGACGGGTTTTCGTCGGTTGGGAACCTTCAACATTGGACGCATCCATGTTGTATTCCCACTGGCCGTAACCGGTCAGCTGATCGTTGATCTGAGTTTCGCCTTTCAGGCCGATACGGGCATAGGTGGTATCGTCGCTGCTGGTGTCGCCATTGGTGGTCCAGACGTGCTCGCCGACCATTTTCCCATAGAAGTCCAGTTTGTTGCCGTTTTTGTTATAGATTTCTGCAGCGTTGGCTGCACCGGCTACCAGCAGGGCAGGGATCACCACTGCCAGAATATTGCGCTTCATCATTATTTATTACCCTCATTAATATTTTTTATATGAACACGTGCCACTGCCGTCAATAAGTTCTGTCAATAAAAACTTACAGAACCATTGATGAGAGTTTGGTGTCTGAAGGCATCTTTCCATCCGCGACAACGTTTCGCTAGCCGGAAAATGCTACGAATATCTCATATGAGTAACAAAACGAAAAATCATGTAACTAAATGTGTATTTTGGGGAACTTTGTGAACTTAATCAAAATTCCGTTCCACCTGATGAGGTAAAACGCCATTGCTTATCTATCTATATGAATTATTTATGATTAATTTGGATAAGCGGCAATTCGTTCATTTTATGTGTTGAATTCGTCTTCTTTTTATTCAGCCTCTGTCTTGGCAAGACGTGCGGCGCATGGTTAAAAAATGAGCAAATTTATCAGGGGTTTTGCTCTGATATGAACATAAAGTGCGATCTGCATCACCGGTGTGCACCGAAACAGTGCGTAACATAAATGTGATTTCCAGGCCTTGATGTTTAAGTTTGTTGAATTTTGCTAACAGTAATTGACATAAAAAAAGGCCAGCTTGCGCTGGCCTTTCAGGTTTATGTCAGAAAAATTTAGAATGTCGCGTTGCGCGGGGTACGCGGGAACGGAATGACATCGCGGACGTTCTGCACGCCGGTGACGTAAGCGATGAGGCGTTCGAAGCCCAGACCGAAGCCGGAGTGCGGTACGGTGCCGTAGCGGCGCAGGTCGCGATACCACCAGTAGTCTTCTTTGTTGAGCCCCATCTCTGCCATACGCGCGTCCAGCACGTCGAGACGCTCCTCACGCTGGGAACCACCGATGATCTCGCCGATGCCCGGCGCCAGCACGTCCATTGCCGCGACGGTTTTACCGTCTTCGTTAAGGCGCATGTAGAAGGCCTTAATGTCTTTCGGATAGTTTTTCACCACGACCGGCGCTTTGAAGTGTTCTTCAGCCAGATAACGCTCGTGCTCGGAGGAGAGATCCACGCCCCAGTAAACCGGGTTCTCAAACTGCTTACCGCAGTTTTCCAGGATAGTGACGGCATCGGTGTAATCCACCTGAGCAAAATCAGCGGAGACGAAACGCTGCAGACGGTCGATAGCGTCTTTGTCTACGCGCTCGGCGAAGAACTGCATGTCATCCGCACGCTCTTCCAGTACCGCCTTAAAGACGTACTTGAGCATCGCTTCCGCCAGACCAGCAACATCGTTGAGGCTCGCGAAGGCGACTTCCGGCTCCAGCATCCAGAACTCCGCCAGGTGGCGGCTGGTGTTGGAGTTTTCGGCGCGGAAGGTTGGGCCGAAGGTGTAGATTTTCGACAGCGCACAGGCGTAGGTCTCGCCGTTCAGCTGGCCGGATACGGTCAGGAACGACTCTTTACCAAAGAAGTCTTTATCGAAGTCGACTTTGCCCTGATCGTTACGCGGCAGGTTTTCCAGATCCAGCGTCGACACGCGGAACATTTCGCCGGCGCCTTCGGTATCGGAAGCGGTGATCAGCGGGGTGGAAACCCAGAAGAAGCCCTGTTCGTCGAAGAAACGGTGCAGCGCCTGTGCCAGGGTATGACGCACGCGAGCTACCGCGCCAATCAGATTGGTGCGCGGACGCAGGTGCGCTACTTCACGCAGATACTCGATGCTGTGGCGCTTGGCCGCCATCGGGTAGGTGTCCGGGTCTTCCACCCAGCCGGTGACTTCCACGCTGCTCGCCTGGATCTCAAAGCTTTGACCCTGACCCTGGGAAGCCACGACTTTACCGGTGACAATCACCGAGCAACCGGTGGTCAGGCGCAGCACTTCCTGATTGTAATTGGGCAGAGAATTATTAATAACGGCCTGTACAGGATCAAAGCAGGAACCGTCATAGACGGCGAGGAATGAAAAGCCAGCTTTAGAATCTCGGCGGGTACGCACCCATCCGCGGACCGTGACTTCGCTGTCAACGGCAACGCGGCCCTGGAGTACGTCGGCTACAGGCACAACGCTCATAATAATCTCTCTATGTAGTCCAATAAAAAAGTCTCTTCCCCCAACAGCGGGGGGATATCTATGTTACCTGTCATCTTCCATCAGACAAGTAGATTTCGCACAGGGAAGGGTGGATTTCGGAAATAAATACACCTCCGGGGCGTTCTTTGGCTCCCCATGTCGACTTTTACACGACTTACTCGATAATGACCGTCATTTCCTGCTTCGCATTTTGCATCGACACGATGGTCCGGAAAGACTTGATATTTCCCGAGGCAAAAAAGAGTTCACGGGTTAGCGCTTCGTATTCCGCCATATCACGGACGTTGATCACGAGCAGAAAATCGAAGTCGCCAGTGACATAGTAGACCTGCTGCACTTGCGGACAGGTTACGAAACGCTGTTTATCCTCCTCAAGCAGATCGAGACGTTCATTCTCAATGGTCACCTGCACCATAATGGTGATCGGTCTTCCCACTTTACTGGCGTCCACTAAGCTAACACTGCCTTTAATCACTCCTGCATCCTCCAGTGCAGCGATACGCCGATTGACTGCCGAAGGAGACAGGCTGATCCGATCGGCGATCTCCCGTTGCGACAAGCGATTATTACGCTGCAAGAGCGTAAGAATTTTTTTATCCCATGCGTCAAGTTTCATCATATATCTCGTCCTGCAAGCCTGTGATCAACCTCACTAATGCAACGTTGTTGCGTGAGAATGATAAAACAGAGTGAAAATTGCGGCGCGATGGGCAACTTTGCGCCAATTAACCGCCGGGCGCAGTGTACCATCACAGGCAGTGGGAAAGCGGTATATCGCGACAAAAAGCCTCTCACATTCTGACTTAACCAATTTAAAGCGACCGTCCTGTCTCAGGCCGCACGGATCCGTGCACCCGTCGTTTAGGCGGAATGGTCGCAAATAACGTTATCGTCGCAGGACGATATGAAAATAGAGGTGCCTGAATAGTGGACACAATTAAATATCAACTTAACGCCCGGCGGCAGCCCTATGGCCATGGAGCAGACTTGAGTCTGCTGAATGAAAGCGTGGGGAACGAAGTGCTGGCATTCCATCAAAAATTTCCTGATTACCGGGTCACGCCGCTGCGTAAGCTGGAATTTTTAAGCCAGCGGCTAGGGCTGGGATCGATCCATATAAAAGATGAAGCGCAGCGATTCGGTTTGAATGCGTTTAAAGGACTAGGCGGGTCCTATGCGATGGGGAAATATCTCGCCGCTCTGCTTGAGCGAGATATTAATACGTTGAGCTTTGCCGAGCTTAATTCACCAGTGATTAAGGCGCGTATCAAGGACATCGTATTTGTGACTGCTACCGACGGTAACCACGGACGTGGCGTGGCGTGGGCGGCTGAGCAGCTTGGGCTGCGTGCGGTGGTGTATATGCCAAAGGGCTCGTCGCCGGTACGCGCGCGGAATATTCGCCGGCATGGCGCCGAATGCACGATTACTGAACTGAACTACGACGACACAGTTCGGCTGGCGGCCAAAACCGCGCGCGAGCAGGGATGGGTTCTACTCCAGGATACCGCCTGGCAGGGCTACGAGCAGATCCCCACATGGATCATGCAAGGCTATACGACCCTCGCTGTTGAAATCTGGCAGCAACTGGCAGAAAGCGGAGCGCCGATGCCGACGCATCTGTTTTTACAAGCCGGGGTCGGGTCGTTTGCCGGTAGCATCATGGGATATTTCATCGAAAAGATGCAGCAGCAGGCTCCCACCATCATCATCGTTGAGCCGCACAAGGCGAACTGCCTGTATCGCTCGGCAACCATTAATGACGGACTGCCGCACAGCGTCGGCGGGGATATGTCAACTCTGATGGCCGGGCTTGCCTGTGGTGAACCTAACATCACCAGCTGGCCAATGCTCCGCGACCATGCCACCTGTTTTATTTCCGCCGACGATTGTCTGGCCGCCAATGGCATGCGCCTGTTGGCCGCTCCGCGACCAGGTACTGACGAACCTTTTGTCTCCGGGGAATCCGGCGCTATTGGCACAGGAGTGCTTTATGCGCTGATGACTCAACCGGCGTATCGCGAGCTTGCCGAATCGCTGCGCCTGAATGCCGATGCACAGGTTCTGTTAATCAGCACGGAAGGAGATACATCACCCGATGTCTATGAAGACATCGTCTGGTTTGGCCGTAATGGTTGAGCGCTATCGACAATAACAAGGGGGCCATCTTACCTACCCTACAAGCCCTCGGTATGACAAGCGTTCTGACTCATAACGAAAACATACGCGCTTTCGCGTCATGCATAGAGAGAACCTGACCGATGAATACTGAAAATATAATTATCAATAAAGGATATTCCGATCCCGCAAAGTGGCATAGCGAAGATACCGTTTGGGTCCTTGGCCTGTTCGGTACCGCCATTGGCGCTGGGGTGCTGTTTCTGCCGATTAATGCCGGAATTGGCGGCTTCTGGCCGCTGCTGATTGTTTTTGTCCTCGCTTTTCCTATTACTTATCTGGCTCACCGCGGTCTGGCGAGATTCATTTACTCTTCCAATACGCCGGAAAGCAGTATTACCGATGTTATTGGCGAGCATTTTGGCGCGCTGGCGGGAAAAGTATTTACCGTCATCTATTTCTTCGCCGTCTATACCATCCTGATTATGTATGCGGTGGCTATCACCAACACCGCGCAGAGCTTTATCACCCACCAGTTGGCAATGGCCGAGCCTCCCCGGTCGCTGGTGGCCATCGTTCTGATCCTCGGGCTGATGTTTATCGTCCGTTTCGGACAGCGTGTGATAATGCGGGTGATGAGCACCCTGGTTTATCCCTTCATCATCTCGCTTATTTTTATGGCACTTTTTCTGATTCCGCACTGGAACGGCGCAATTTTGCAAACCGTAAACTTCAGCGCCACGGGCGATGGGCAGGGGATCATGTTATCCCTCTGGATGACCTTCCCGGTACTGGTGATGTCGTTTAACCACTATCCCATCATTTCGCCGATGGTGGTGCGCCAGAAGCAGCGTTACGGTCTGGCGCTCGCTGAGGGTAAATGTGCGCAGATCCAGCGCTACGGTATCCTGCTCATGACGGTGGTGGTGCTGTTTTTTGTTCTCAGCTGCGTGTTAAGCCTGTCGCCGCAGCAACTGGCGGAAGCCAAAGCCCAGAATCTGTCGATTTTGTCCTATCTGGCCAATCAGTACGATACACCGATTATTGCCTGGCTATCGCCGATTATCGCCTTTGTCGCTATTACTAAATCATTTCTTGGCCACTACATCGGCGCCTATGAATCGCTGCGCGACCTGATTCTGGAGGCCGCCGCGGCACGCGGTAAAAAACCTGGTATTCGCCTCGTCGACGCGGTCATCCTGGTGTTTATGGTGCTTACCTGCTGGTTCGCCGCGTACAAGAACCCCAGTATCCTCGGTATTATCGAATGCATCAGCGGTCCCACCGGGGCGGCAATTCTGCTGCTGTTGCCTATGTACGCCATTCATAAATTACCGGTGCTTGCCCCTTGGCGCGGTAAAGCGAGCAACGTTTTCGTCACCCTGATTGGGCTTATCACCGTATCTGCCATTTTTTACGGCATGTTCCAATAACCACCATTATTAGCGAGATGTTTTATGAGTCATTATCTGCAGATTAACGGCCAACGGCTTATCGATTCCCTGTATGCACTTGGCGAACATGGTGCGCTGCCAGGCGGCGGCGTATGCCGCCTGGCAGCGACTGCCGAAGATAAAGCCGGCAGGGACTTTGTTGTAGCCCGCATGAAGGCGCTGGGCCTGAGCGTGTCAATTGATGCTATCGGCAATGTCACCGGCGTTTATCACGGCGAGGAGACTTTGCCGATGGTGATGATGGGGTCACATATCGATACCGTCGCCACAGGTGGGTTATACGATGGCAACTACGGCGTTATGGCCGGCCTTGAGGTGATTGCCACCCTCCAGGATGCCGGGATCCGCACACGACGACCGTTGGCGGTAACCTTCTTTACTAACGAGGAGGGGGTGCGATTTCAGCCCGATATGATGGGCAGCGTGGTGTTTGCCGGCGAGTATCCGTTGGCGCAGGCGCTCGCGGCAAAAGATCTCGACGGTATCACGCTCGATGAAGCGCTGCGTAACATTGGTTATAAAGGCGAACGTCAGCCGGGAGATATGGCGGTAGATAGCTACGTTGAGCTGCATATCGAACAGGGACCAATTCTTGATAAAGAGCAGATTGATATTGGCGTGGTTACCGGCGTGCAGGGTATTTCGTGGCAGGAATTTACCCTGAGAGGCGTATCGAATCATGCGGGTACTACCCCAATGTCCATGAGACGTGATGCCGGGCTGGCGGCTGCGAAAATCGCTGTTTTTGCCCGTGAGCTGGCGCTAAGCTTTGGTGGTAATCAGGTAGCTACCGTTGGACATTTCAGCGTGAAGCCTAATCTAATCAACGTCATTCCCAACCATGTCGTCATGTCAGTGGATCTCCGCAATACCGATAATGCGATCTTATGTCTGGCGGAGCAGCAATTGGCCGAATTTGTCGCGAAAACGTCGCAGGAAGAGGGCGTGGAGATAACCAGCCGCTCACTGGTGCGCTTTAATCCGGTCATTTTTGCCGATGAGATCGTCAATGCGGTGGAAGCCGAGGCGGAGCGTCAGGCGCTCAGTTACCGACGTTTGCCAAGCGGCGCCGGACACGATGCACAATTTATGGCGTCGGTATGTCCCGCCGGGATGATTTTTGTCCCCTGCGTCGATGGCATTAGCCATAACGTCAAAGAACATAGCGCAGCCAAAGATCTGATTGCTGGCGCCAATGTGCTGCTGCAGGTGGTTTTACAGCGCGCCCAGCGTATGGACTAATGTTTACAGGAGCAGAGAATGAATCAGCAACAGCTAAAGCAGCAGCTTATCGCCTGGCGTCACTATTTGCATGCCCATCCGGAAAGCGCCTTCGAGGAGCAGAATACTTCACGGTTTATTGCCGAAAAGCTCGAGGCTATGGGCATTGAGGTGCACCGCGATATTGGCAAAACCGGGGTGGTGGGGAGATTGAAATGCGGCGACGGGAAGGGCGTTATTGCTATTCGTGCCGATATCGATGCCATTCAATTGACCGAACAGGGAGACTGGTCTTACCGCTCCATGACCGCCGAGCGGATGCACGGCTGCGGACATGATGGTCATACCTGCATTGCGCTGGGCGCGGCGCAGTTGCTATTGCAGCGGCAGAATTTTAACGGCACGGTCTGCTTTGTTTTTCAGCCTGCTGAGGAACCTGGCTATGGCGCCAGAGCGATGATGGACGATGGCGTTATTGAACGCTTTGGCATAGAGGAAATCTACGGTCTGCATAATATGCCGGGTATGAAAGCCGGGACTATCGCCACGCGAGTCGGTGGCATTATGGCCAGTGAAGATAACTTTATTATTCGTATTAAAGGGCAGGGAGCGCATGCGGCGCGGCCGCATATGGCGAAAGATCCGCTGGTCATTGCGGCGGAAATCATCCTGGCTTTGCAGACAATTGTTTCGCGAAATGTTGATCCGAACGTGCCAGCGGTGATTTCCTGTACTGAACTGCACACCGATGGCATCCGCAATGCGATTCCGACGCACGTCGAAATCAAAGGGGATACGCGCAGCTTTGCACCGGAGGTGCAGATGCTGCTCGAAGAACGAATGCGTACCATTAGCGAAGCGATTTGCGCGATGCACGGTGCGACGTGCCAGTTCAGCTATACCCATGAATTTGCGCCAACGGTGAACTGGCCGCAATGCGTTGATGTGGCGGTCACCGCTGCGATTAACGTGGTAGGGGCTGAGAAGGTGGACGGCAACGTCGCACAGATGATGATTTCGGAGGATTTTGGCGCTTTTCTGCAAAAAATCCCCGGCTGTTTCATCTTTTTAGGCAACGGCGATAGTTCAGATGCTCAGGGCAATACACCGTTGCATAATGCCTGCTACGACTTTAATGATGAGATATTGCTAACTGGCGCGGAGTATTTTGCCGAGGTCGTCAGAACCCGTCTGCCGCAGGAGTGATATTGATTGGCCCGATAGCAGAATGCCGTCGGGCCATGTTTTTTAGCTCGCCTTTTTAATCGGCGGCAGGTCGAACGCCTCGCGCAGGGCGCGGACGAAGGCCTTATCGTGGCAGATGGTTTTCCCCGGGCTGTCGGAGAGTTTCGCCACCGGTTTGCCGTTACATTCCACCAGCTTAATCACGATATTGAGCGGTTTAACCTGCGGCAGATCGCAGGTTAAACGGGTGCCGATACCAAAGCTCAATTTCACCCGCGAGGCGAAGTGGCGATACAAATCGACCGCTTTGGCGAGATCGAGATTATCGGAGAAGACCAGCACTTTGCTCAGCGGATCGATGCCCAGCTTCTGATAATGGGCGATGGCTTTTTCACCCCATTCCACCGGGTCGCCGGAGTCATGGCGCAAACCCTGATAGCGGGTAGCGAATTCCGGACCAAAATCGCGCAGGAACGCATCCATGGTGATGCAGTCGGTCAGCGCGATGCCCAGCTGGTCGGGATACTCTTCCAGCCAGGCGGCAAGGGCCGCCCGCTGGCTGCTGGCGAGGTTCGGGCTGATCTGCTGGTGGGCCTGGAACCATTCGTGCGCCTGGGTGCCCATCGGGGTTAAATGTAAACGACGAGCCAGATCGTAATTGCTGGTGCCGACAAACCACGGCTCCTGCTGCAGACGTTGCACAATGTCCTCTTGCACTTCGCGTGAAAAACGACGGCGGGTGCCGAAGTCCATCAGGCGGAAGGCGCGCATATCGAGGCCAGCGGTCATGCTGGCGAAGTCGCCTAGCTTATGTTCCAGCGTGTTCAGCGCCTGATCGACGCCCATTTCTGGTGAACGATAGCGATGGACCAGCTCGCTTATCACCGCCAGCAGCGGGACTTCCCACATGATGGCTTCACGCCACGGGCCGGTAAGGCGAATGTTCAGCTTGCCGTTGTCATTGCTGACTGTGACCTGGCGCGGGTCATAGCGAAAATCGCGCAGCCAGTCGAGATAATCCTGGCGGAAAAAGGGAAGGGTGGACAACCAGTGATATTCATCATCCCGCAGTCTCAGGTCGCGCATGGACTCCACCTGCTCGCGGATCGCGTCGGCATAAATGCCGAGCAGGTCGTCTCCGCGGCAGCGAAACTCCGCCGCCACATGCACATCGCCGTAGCGGTGGAAGACAGCCTGCTGCATGTGCAGCTTGTAGGCATCCGTATCAAGCAGCGAGTGCAGTACAGGAGAAGTGAATTGTGTCATGGTGCGCAGTAGCATCCTCTCACTGGAGCGTTCCATCCAAACCAACGCGAAAAAAGGAGGCGGAGTATACCTTTATTACCCGGCTCTGTCCCGCGATGGCGAGCGATGGCGACGCTGACGGTCATTTGCGAGGCCTAGTTTAATATATTGAACATGGATCACACCACAAGCTTTGCGTCGGGTCGAGGGCATTTCGTGCCGCGCGTGTTAACAAAATGTAGCGGTTTTCGTGTTTCACATTGAAAAGATGAAGATTCTGCATAGCGCGATTGACACAACGGGAATAGACTGGGACGACACTTTACCCAAGATGCGAAAGGTTTTTTATGACACAACAGCCCCAAGCCAAATACCGCCACGACTATCGTGCGCCGGAGTATCTGATTAGCGATATCGATTTGACCTTTGACCTGGATGCCGCAAAAACCGTCGTTACGGCCGAGAGCAAGGTCTCCCGCCACGCGGCTGCGTCTGATGTGCCATTGCGCCTCGACGGCGAAGATCTGACCCTGATCGCGCTGCAAGTGAACGGCCAGCCGTGGAGTGACTATAAAGAAGAAAACAATCAGCTGGTGATCGGCGGTCTGCCGGAGCATTTCACCCTGACCATCGTCAATGAGATCAGCCCGGCGGCGAACACCGCACTGGAAGGCCTGTATCAGTCAGGCGAAGCGCTGTGTACGCAGTGCGAAGCGGAAGGTTTCCGCCATATTACCTGGTACCTGGACCGCCCGGACGTGCTGGCGCGGTTTACCACCAAAATCATCGCCGACAAAGCGAAATACCCGTTCCTGCTCTCCAACGGCAACCGCATGGCGCAGGGAGAGCTGGAGAATGGTCGTCACTGGGTACAGTGGCAGGATCCGTTCCCGAAACCGTGCTACCTGTTTGCGCTGGTGGCCGGTGATTTTGACGTCCTGCGTGACACCTTTACCACCCGCTCCGGTCGTGAAGTGGCGCTGGAGCTGTACGTCGATCGCGGCAATCTCGACCGCGCGCCGTGGGCAATGACCTCGCTGAAAAATTCCATGAAATGGGATGAGGAGCGCTTTGGGCTCGAGTACGACCTCGACATCTATATGATTGTCGCCGTCGACTTCTTTAATATGGGCGCGATGGAGAACAAAGGACTCAACGTCTTTAACTCCAAATATGTCCTGGCCCGTACCGATACCGCCACCGATAAAGACTATCTTGATATCGAGCGGGTGATTGGTCATGAGTATTTCCATAACTGGACCGGCAACCGCGTCACCTGCCGCGACTGGTTCCAGCTCAGCCTGAAAGAAGGGCTGACCGTGTTCCGCGATCAGGAGTTCAGCTCCGACCTAGGCTCACGGGCGGTTAACCGCATCAACAATGTGCGCACCATGCGCGGGTTGCAGTTTGCTGAAGACGCCAGCCCGATGGCGCACCCGATCCGCCCGGATATGGTTATCGAAATGAACAACTTCTACACCCTGACGGTTTATGAAAAGGGTGCCGAAGTGATCCGCATGCTGCACACCCTGCTGGGTGAAGAAAACTTCCAGAAAGGGATGCAGCTGTACTTTGAACGCCATGACGGCAGCGCCGCGACCTGCGATGATTTCGTCCAGGCGATGGAGGATGCCTCTAACGTCGATCTGTCACACTTCCGCCGCTGGTACAGCCAGTCCGGTACGCCAATCGTCACCGTGCATGACGACTACAACCCGGAAACCGAGCAGTACACGCTGACCATCAGCCAGCGTACGCCGCCGACCGCCGAGCAGGCCGAGAAGCAGCCGTTGCATATCCCGTTTGCCATTGAGCTGTACGATAACGAAGGCAAGGTGATCCCCCTGCAGAAGGGCGGCCATCCGCTGCACCCGGTGCTCAATGTAACTCAGGCCGAGCAGACTTTCGTCTTCGATAACGTCTATTTCCAGCCGGTGCCGGCGCTGCTGTGCGAATTTTCAGCACCAGTGAAACTGGAATATAAGTGGAGCGATCAGCAGCTCACCTTCCTGATGCGCCATGCGCGGAATGATTTCTCGCGCTGGGATGCGGCGCAGAGCCTGCTGGCGACCTATATCAAGCTGAACGTCAACCGTCATCAGCAGGGACAGCCGCTGTCGCTGCCGGTACACGTGGCGGACGCCTTCCGCGCCATCCTGCTGGACGAGAAGATTGACCCGGCGCTGGCCGCCGAGATCTTAACCCTGCCGTCGGCCAACGAAATCGCCGAGATGTTCGCCATTATCGATCCGATCGCCATCGCCACCGTGCGCGAAGCGCTCACCCGCACTCTGGCGAACGAACTGGCGGACGAATTCCTCGCGGTTTATCACGCCAATAAACTCGACAGCTACCGTGTGGAGCACGCCGATATTGGTAAGCGTGCCCTGCGCAATACCTGCCTGCGCTATCTGGCGTTTGCGGAGCCAACGCTGGGCGATAAGCTGGTGTCGGCGCAGTATCACCAGGCGGATAACATGACCGACGCGCTGGCCGCCCTGTCGGCAGCGGTTGCCGCCGAGCTGCCGAGCCGCGATGCGCTGATGCAGGAGTATGACGATAAATGGCATCAGGACGGTCTGGTGATGGATAAGTGGTTTATCCTGCAGTCCACCAGCCCGGCGGCCAATGTGGTGAAAACAGTGCGTGGTCTGCTGAATCACCGTTCATTCAGCATGAGCAACCCGAACCGTGTGCGGTCGCTAATCGGCGCTTTCGCCAGCAGCAACCCGGCGGCGTTCCATGCTGAAGACGGCAGCGGCTACCAGTTCCTGGTGGAGATGCTGACCGAACTTAACCAGCGCAACCCGCAGGTGGCGTCGCGTCTTATTGAGCCGTTGATTCGTCTGAAGCGTTATGATGAGAAGCGACAGGCGCTGATGCGCGCTGCGCTGGAGCAGTTGAAGGGGCTGGAGAATCTCTCCGGCGATCTGTTCGAGAAAATCAGTAAGGCGCTGGCGTAACGGTGGCAAAATCCCCGGTTGCGCTCTCGCTTACCGGGGCTACAGCGCTGTGCGATTTGGTAGCCCGGCCGAGCGAAGCGCGGGCCGGGGACGTTAGTTAGCCATGACTAAACAAACGCGGTGCGCTCTCGCTCTTGCCGCGTTTCATCACCCGATCCAGCACCTCTGCCTCCAGCTCGGCCAGCTTCGCCGACCCGGTGCGCCGCGGTCGCGGAATATCCACGTTCAAATCGAGGCCAATTTTCTTCTCTTCAATTAACAGCACCCGGTCGGCCATGGCCACCGCTTCACTGACGTCGTGCGTCACCAGCAGGACCGTAAAACCATGCTCCTGCCACAGGGAGACGATCAGCTCCTGCATCTCCAGACGGGTGAGGGCGTCCAGCGCTCCCAGCGGCTCGTCCAGCAGCAGCAGGCGCGGGCGATGGATCAGCGCGCGGGCCAGCGCAACGCGCTGCTTTTGCCCACCTGACAGCGCCGCCGGCCACTCCTGCGCACGGCTCTCGAGTCCGACGCTGGCCAATGCCTGTAGGGCGGCGTCGCGCCAGGCGCCTTTTAACCCCAGCCCGACGTTATCAATCACCGTTTTCCACGGCAGCAGGCGCGCATCCTGAAACATCATCCGGGTGTCGTCCTGGATCGCCGCCAGGGGTGTCGCGCCCGCCAGCAGCTCGCCAGCGTTCGGTTTTTCCAGACCCGCCAGCAGGCGCAGCAGGGTACTCTTGCCGCCGCCGCTGCGGCCCACCACCGCCACAAACTGGCCGCTGGGAATATGCAGATCCAGCTCGTTAAGAATAGTGTTATCGCCATAGCGTTTCGTCACCCCGTTCAGCAGCAGCGGGATACCTGGGGTCAGACGGGCAGTGTTCATGCGTTAGCCTCCTGAAGATGATACGCCGGGTTCCAGCGCAGCCAGAGCCGTTCCAGCAGCTGGGCGCAGACATCGGCCAGTTTGCCAAGGATGGCGTAAAGAATGATGGCGACCACCACCACGTCGGTTTGTAGAAATTCACGCGCATTCATCGCCAGATAACCGATACCGGCATTCGCCGAGATGGTTTCAGCGACAATAAGCGTCAGCCACATCAGGCCAAGAGCGAAACGCACGCCGACCATAATTGAGGGCAGGGCGCCGGGTAAAATCACGTGACGGAACAGCGCGAAGCCGGATAAACCATAGCTGCGCGCCATCTCTACCAGCCCACGGTCGATATTACGGATCCCGTGCCAGGTGTTGATATAGATCGGGAACAGAGTGCCCAGCGACACAAGGAAGATCTTGGCGGTCTCGTCGATGCCGAACCATAAAATCACCAGCGGGATCAGCGCCAGATGCGGCACATTGCGCAGCATCTGGATCGAGGTGTCCAGCAGGCGCTCGCCCCAGCGTGACAGGCCGCTGATCAGGCCGAGCACCAGCCCGATGGAGCCGCCGATGGCGAAGCCGACCAGCGCCCGCCACGAGCTGATGGCCAGATGCTGCCACAGCTCACCGCTGGCCGAGAGCGTCCAGAACGCTTTCAATACCCCCTCCGGCGAGGGAAGCACCCGCGTCGAGAGCCAGCCGACGGACGAGGCCAGCTGCCAGACAATGACCGTCCCCACCGGCAGCAGCCAGGGGGCGAGGCGTAACAACAGGGGATGGGTTGATTTTGCCATCAGTGTCTCCTCAGCTTTGCGCCACTTTACGCGGGATAAACTCGTTGGCGACCGCTTCCCCCTGCAGGCGCAGGTTTTGCGGCTGCGGGATAGACGGCACGGCGACGTCGAGCAGGGGGAACAACAGCTCGCCGACCCGATACGCCTCTTCCAGATGCGGATAGCCGGAGAAGATAAAGCTATCAATACCCAGCGCAGCGTATTCATTGATTCGTTCGGCAACGGTGGCGGCATCGCCCACCAGCGCAGTACCGGCGCCGCCGCGCGCTAAGCCGACGCCGGCCCACAGGTTGGGGCTGATCTCGAGCTGATCGCGTCGACCGTTGTGCAGCGCCGCCATTCGCTGTTGACCGACGGAGTCGGTTCTGGCGAAGGCCGCCTGGGCGCGGGCGATCGTTTCATCATCAAGGTGGGAGATAAGGCTGTCCGCCGCCTGCCAGGCTTCCTCGTTGGTTTCCCGCACGATCACGTGCAGACGGATGCCAAAACGCACCCGGCGCCCATGCCGGGCCGCTTTCTCCCGGACCTGAGCAATCTTCTCTGCCACCTGCTTCGGCGGTTCACCCCAGGTGAGATAGAGATCGACCTGCTCGGCGGCCAGATCCTGCGCGACGTCAGACGATCCGCCGAAATAGAGCGGTGGACGGGGCTGCTGGAGCGGCGGGAACAGCAGCTTAGCGTCGCGAACGCGCTGATGCTTGCCGTTAAAGGTGACGGTTTCTCCCTCCATCAGCTTGCGCCAGATGTGGGTAAATTCAGCTGAGGCCTCATAGCGCTCGGTGTGGTCGAGGAAGACGCCGTCGCCGGCCAGCTCGGCGGGATCGCTGCCGGTGACCAGATTGAACAGCGCCCGGCCGTTTGACAGTCGGTCCAGGGTCGCCGCCTGGCGGGCGGCTACCGTCGGCGACACCACGCTAGGCCTGAGGGCGACAAGAAATTTCAGCCGCTGCGTCACCGGGATCATCGAGGCCGCAACCAGCCAGGCATCTTCACATGAGCGTCCGGTCGGGATCAGCACGCCGGTGAACCCCAGCCGATCCGCCGTCTGCGCGATTTGCTGCAGATAGCCGTAATCGACCGGACGGGCGCCCTCTTCGGTGCCCAGATAACGACCATCACCATGGGTCGGTAAAAACCAGAACATATTCAGACTCATGATTTCGCTCCTTGTGCGGCGGCGGGCTGCCAGATACGGGCCCGGATATCAACTTTTTTCGGCACCAGCTTGTTCTCATAGAACAGGTCGGCCGTCTGCTGCTGGCGAGCGGCGGTTTCGGCGCTCACCGGGGTCACTGAGGTGGGGGGACGATGGTCCAGATAGCTGGCGATCACCGCCTCCGGTAATCCCATCGTTTTCGCCAGCAGCGTAATGCTTTGCGCGCGCTGGCTATGGGTCAGGGCATCGGCCTGAGTAAAGGTATCGAGTACGCCTTCAATGAAAGCGCCATTGCGTTCAGCGTAGGGGCGGGAAGCAAGATAGAACGATCCCGTCTGTTTCAGATCGGTTCCGTCAGTGAGTACCCGGGCGCCGCCCTGCAGCAGCGCGGCGGAGTAGTACGGATCCCAGATGGCCCAGGCGTCGACATTACCCTGCTGGAAGGCGGCGCGCGCATCGGCGGGGGCAAGGTAAACCGGCTGAATATCGCTAAATTTCAGGCCCGCCAGCTGCAGGGCGCGCAGCAGCAGATTGTGGGAGCTGGAACCTTTCTGGAAAGCGACCTTTTTCCCTTTTAATTCGGCAACGTTGTGAATAGGACTGCCTTGCGCCACCAGGATGACTTCCGCTTTGGGCTTGGGCGGCTCAGAACCGATATAGACCAGATCGGCGCCCGCCGCCTGAGCAAAGATAGGCGGAATGTCGCCAGTACTGCCGATGTCAATGCTGCCGACGTTCAGCGCCTCCAGCATCTGCGGACCGGCCGGGAATTCAATCCACGAGATATGGGTGCCCGGATAGCGCTGCTCCAGCAGCTGATGGCTCTTCGCCAGCACCATGCTGACGCTGCCTTTCTGATAACCAATGCGCAGGGCATCGGGCGCCGCCGGGGCGGCGTGGCCCAGCGCGGAGAACAACAGCAGTCCGCCGAGGGTCAGCGCGCGGAGAGGATTAAACATGTTCCACCCCACGCAGAGACGTTAACGACGGGGCGCGGCTGCTGGGACGATGCAGCGCCTGCCAGAAGGTCTCCAGGGACTCATCCAGGCGCCGCTGCAGGTTAGGGGTGAACTGCGGCTTATGCTGGTAATCCGTGACCTGGCTGTCATCGGCGAAGACGCCATGGAGGATCTCCTGGGCCTTCAGGGCATTCAGGACGGGTTTCAGAGCGTAGTCCACCGCCAGCATGTGGGCGATGGTGCCGCCAGTGGCCAGCGGTAGCACGATTTTGCCCTCCAGCGCGCGCTCAGGAAGCAGATCGAGCAGGGTTTTCAGGGCGCCGGAAAACGAGGCTTTATACACCGGCGTGGCGATAATCAGACCGTCGGCCCCGGCCAGTTGCTCATTGAGCGTTTGTAGCGCCGGGTTGTCAAAGCGAGCGTACAGGAGGTCTTCCGGGGCAAAGTTCTGCAGATGCCAGTGGCAGACTTCGATATCGGCGGCGGTGAGCGTCTCTCTGGCATATTCCAGCAGGGCGCTGGAACGGGAAGGGTAACGCGGGCTGCCCGCAAGCGTAATGACGCGCATCTCTCTCTCCTTATAACTAAATGTTTGCATTTATCTATAATTGATAACATTTGCAGTGAGTGTGACAGAGCACCATTATTTCCCTAAATGATTTATCCACCGTTAGATAGCCGAAAAGCGCATAACGGCGCGGGGAGAGGTAATCGTTTGCGCTGATGGGTGATTTTTTGTCGCAGGTCAATTCCCTTTCAGCTGCGGATCGCACATAATACGCCCCCGGTTTGCACACCGGGAATCCAGGAGAGTTCATGTACTACCCCTTCGTTCGTAAAGCCCTTTTTCAGCTCGATCCTGAGCGCGCTCATGAAGTTACCTTTCAACAATTACGCCGTGTCACCGGGACGCCGCTGGAAATGCTGGTTCGCCAGAAGGTACCGGCCAGGCCCGTTACCTGCATGGGGCTGACCTTTAAAAATCCGCTGGGTCTGGCGGCCGGGCTGGATAAAAATGGGGAATGCATTGACGCGCTGGGCGCGATGGGTTTTGGTTCGATTGAGATCGGCACCGTCACCCCGCGTCCGCAGCCGGGCAACGATAAACCGAGGATCTTCCGTCTGGTGGATGCCGAGGGGTTGATCAACCGCATGGGCTTTAATAACCATGGCGTTGATAACCTGGTTGAGAACGTGAAAAAGGCGCATTTTGACGGCGTGCTGGGCATCAATATCGGCAAAAATAAAGATACGCCGGTGGAGCACGGTAAAGATGATTACCTGATTTGTATGGAAAAAGTCTATCCTTACGCCGGGTATATCGCCATTAATATCTCCTCACCGAATACCCCGGGGCTGCGTACGCTGCAATACGGTGAAGCGCTCGATGATTTACTCTCCGGTATTAAAAATAAGCAGCTTGAGCTGCAGCAAAAGCATCAGAAATATGTTCCGGTCGCCGTGAAGATCGCGCCGGATCTTTTACCAGAGGAATTGATCCAGGTTGCCGATAGCCTCGTGCGTCATAATATTGATGGGGTAATTGCAACCAATACCACCCTCGATCGTTCTCTGGTTCAGGGAATGAAACATTGTGATGAGACCGGTGGGCTTAGCGGTCGTCCATTACAATTAAAGAGCACTGAAATTATCCGTATGCTCTCCGCTGAGCTGAATGGTCGTTTGCCTATCATCGGCGTGGGCGGTATTGATTCGGTGATTGCTGCGCGAGAAAAGATAGCCGCCGGAGCATCGCTGGTGCAGATCTATTCCGGATTTATTTTTAAAGGTCCGCCGCTGATTAAAGAAATTGTTACCCACATCTAATCTTTTCCTCCGCTGAAACCCACCCAGGGCTTTATTTCCGGCCCTGGTTGTTTTATATTCCCTCACTGTTGCTTATTTAAACATTTTAGACTTTTCTTAATTTTAGAAAATATTCTGCGGCAAGTCGCAACAACTTTGCAGAGGCGTATGAAAGGGGACAGGGGGAAAAATGCGCATTAAACCTGACGATAACTGGCGTTGGTATTACGATGAAGAGCATGACCGCATGATGCTCGATTTGGCCAATGGCATGTTATTTCGCTCGCGCTTCGCCCGGCGAATGCTGACCCCGGATGCCTTTGCGCCGTCGGGATTCTGCGTCGATGACGCCGCGCTCTATTTCTCCTTTGAAGAAAAATGTCGCGATCTCGAACTGTCGAAAGAACAGCGAGCGGAATTAGTCCTCAATGCGTTAACCGCGATCCGTTTTCTCAAACCGCAGATGCCGAAAAGCTGGCACTTTATCGCTCATCCCCACCAGTGGCAGCCGAGCGGCGGCGACGCCGCCTGCGTCTGGCTGAGCGATACCGGGGAGCAGGTGAATTTGCTGGTGGTGGAGCCGGGAGATAACGCCGCGCTTTGTCTGCTGGCCCAGCCGGGTCTCACCCTTGCCGGGCGCGTGATGCAGTTAGGCGACGTTATTAAAATCATGAACGACAGGCTGCAGCCGGCGCAGAGCGCGGTCAGCTACAGCCTGGGACAGGCGGTTTAAGGCGCCAGGCGCAGCGCCGTTTTCGGTACGCAGCTGCAGGCGAGAATGGTGCCGTCCCCGGCGACCGCATTTTTCTTTAACGCGCTGACTTCGCCCTCTTCCAGCCGAATGCGGCAGCTGCCGCAGATCCCTGCCCGACACGAATAGGGTACGCGAATGCCCTGTTGCTCCAGTTGCTCCAGCAGCACCTGCTGGTTATTCCCGCTAAACTGTTGACCCTGCCATTCGATGGCAACCGTAGCTTGCTGCTGCGCTTCCGGGGCCGGAGTATCGTCGCTCTCGCCGGCGCCGTAGGCTTTCGCCGGGCCGCGGGCGAGGATTTCGACTTCATCACCCACCCGGATCACCCCGCTGTTGCGGGCAATCAGGTTCTGGCCAAAATCGACATCGCCATTGTCCAGCGCAGTACGAAAACGCTTTAAGGTTTCCAGCGGCTCCCCGGTGGGATGCTTCTGCCCGCGCTCTGGACTGACGGTGGTAAAAATGCAGCGGCTGCATGGCTTAGCGACGTCAAACACCACTTCGCCGACGCGGATCACTTTCCAGCTATCTTCATCCCAGGCGGCCGCGCCGGTGACCACGAGGTTAGGACGAAACTGTTCTATGCTTACGCTGGCCGGGCAGCGTTGCTGCAGATCGCGCAGCGAGGCCTCGTTAGCCAGCAGGTACGGGTAGCCGTCGGCGAAGGAGAGCGGTACCGCATCGTGGCGCTTCACCCGGCGGGTTAACTGCGGCCCCAGCCAGCGCAGCTGGACATCGCGCTTGAAAAAGCCGCTGAGCCACTGGTTAACGGCGGCGGGCGCGATAAGGGCGGTGAAATGGTTGCCCCAGACTTCGGTGGGCTCGGCCTGCAGGGCGAAATCGCTAAAACGCACCACGGCGCTGCTGCCGTCCGGCGCGGTCAGGTGAAGGCCATCATGCAGCGGCGCCGGAATAAATTTTACCATTTGCGGAAACTGGCGGGCGGTAATAAAGGTCCCGTCGTTTTCGGTGACCATAAACAGGCGATCGAAGGCCAGGCCGCTGATATCAGCAAAGGCGTGGGTCATGCCCATGCCGCGCATGGATTTAACGGGATGAATAAAAAGTCGCGAGAGCGTTACCATACGCTGCCTCCGGGTTCCAAAAATAAGCCTATAACTTTATGACATAGGGCACATATTGGCTATAATGCGCACCAATTTTCTTTAAGTAAAAGTGACGATATGAATTCTCTGTTTGCCAGTACGGCTCGTGGGCTGGAAGAGCTGTTAAAAACTGAACTGGAAGGACTTGGCGCGACGGACTGCCAGGTCGTCCAGGGCGGGGTCCATTTTCAGGGGGATACGCGCCTGCTGTATCAAAGCCTGATGTGGAGCCGGCTGGCTTCGCGCATCATGCTGCCGCTGGGCGAGTGTCGCGTATACAGCGATCTGGATCTGTACCTCGGCGTACAGGCCATTCCGTGGACGGAGATGTTTAACCCTGGCGCCACCTTCGCGGTACATTTTAGCGGCCTCAATGACGAGATCCGCAACAGCCAGTATGGCGCATTAAAAGTCAAAGACGCCATCGTCGACAGCTTCACGCGTAAAAACCTGCCGCGCCCGAATGTCGATCGTGAGTCGCCCGATCTGCGGATCAACGTCTGGCTGAACAAAGAGACGGCGCATATCTCCCTGGATCTGAGCGGGGAAGGGTTGCATCTGCGCGGCTACCGCGATGGTACCGGTATGGCGCCGATCAAAGAAAACCTCGCGGCGGCGATCGTCATGCGCTCTGGTTGGGTACCGGGTACGCCGCTGCTCGATCCGATGTGCGGCTCCGGTACCCTGCTGATTGAAGCGGCGATGCTGGCGACCGATCGTGCGCCGGGTCTGCACCGCGGCCACTGGGGCTTTGGCGGTTGGGCGCAGCACGATGACGCTATCTGGAAAGAGGTGAAGGCGGAAGCGCAAACCCGCGCCCGCCAGGGGCTGGCGGCCTATGGGTCGCGCTTCTATGGCTCTGACGTCGACGAGCGCGTCATTGAGCGCGCGCGCCGCAACGCCCGCCGGGCCGGCATCGGCGAGCTGATCGATTTTGCAGTCAAAGACGTCGCCCAGCTGAATAACCCGCTGCCGAAAGGCCCGTACGGCACCGTGATCAGCAACCCGCCGTACGGCGAGCGCCTGGAAAGCGAACCGGCGCTGATTGCCCTGCACAGCCTGCTGGGCCGGATCATGAAAAGTCAGTTTGGCGGCTGGAACCTGTCGGTGTTCAGCGCCTCGCCGGAACTGCTGAGCTGCCTGCAGCTGCGTGCCGATAAACAGTTCAAAGCGAAGAACGGCCCGCTGGACTGCATACAGAAAAACTATCACCTGGCGGAAAGCGAAGGCGGCAAGCCGGCGATGCTGGCGGAAGATTTTGCCAACCGTCTGCGTAAGAATCTGAAGAAATTTGAAAAGTGGGCCCGTCAGGAAGGCATTGAATGCTATCGCCTGTACGATGCCGATCTGCCGGAATATAACGTGGCGATCGATCGCTACGGTGACTGGGTGGTGGTCCAGGAGTATGCGCCGCCGAAAACCGTCGATGCGCACAAAGCGCGCCAGCGTCTGTTTGATATTATCGCGGCGACCATCGCCGTGCTGGAAATCGCCCCCAACAAGCTGGTGCTGAAGACCCGCGAGCGGCAAAAGGGTAAAAACCAGTATCAGAAGATGGCGGAGAAGGGCGACTTTATCGAGGTGCAGGAGTACAACGCGCGCCTGTGGGTTAACCTCACCGACTACCTCGATACCGGTTTGTTCCTCGACCACCGTATCGCCCGTCGCATGTTGGGCCAGATGAGCAAAGGTAAGGATTTCCTCAACCTGTTCTCCTATACCGGCAGCGCCAGCGTCCACGCCGGTCTGGGCGGCGCGCGATCCACCACCACGGTGGATATGTCGCGTACCTATCTGGAGTGGGCGGAGCGCAACCTGCGTCTCAATGGCCTGACCGGTCGTGCGCATCGCCTGATGCAGACTGACGTGCTGGGCTGGCTGCGGGAAAGCACCGAGCAGTTCGATCTGATCTTTATCGATCCGCCGACTTTCTCTAACTCCAAACGAATGGAAGATGCCTTTGACGTGCAGCGCGATCATATTCGCCTGATGACCGATCTGAAACGTCTGCTGCGTAAAGGCGGCACCATTATGTTCTCGAACAACAAACGCGGTTTCCGTATGGATCATGACGGGCTGGCGGCGCTTGGCCTGAAGGCGCAAGAGATTTCGCAAAAAACGCTGTCGCAGGATTTTGCCCGCAACCGTCAGATCCACAACTGCTGGCTGATTACTGCAGCCTGAAAGGAATAAAGAATGTCACTGATTAGTATGCACGGCGCCTGGCTTTCATTCAGCGATGCGCCGCTGCTGGATAATGCTGAACTGCATATCGAAGATAACGAACGCGTCTGTCTGGTTGGGCGCAACGGCGCCGGTAAATCGACCCTGATGAAGATCCTTAACCGTGAACAGGGGCTGGATGACGGGCGTATTATTTATGAACAGGATCTGATCGTCGCGCGTCTGCAGCAGGATCCGCCGCGCAACGTTGCCGGTACGGTGTACGATTTCGTCGCCGAAGGGATCGCCGAACAGGCCGCTTACCTGAAGGCCTACCATGATGTTTCGCATCAGGTGATGACCGACCCGAGCGACAAAAATTTAAATGAACTGGCCCGTCTGCAGGAACAGTTGGATAACCTGGGCCTGTGGCAGCTGGATAGCCGCATCAATGAAGTGATCGAGCAGCTTGGTCTTAACGCCGACGCGCAGCTGGCTTCGCTTTCCGGCGGCTGGTTGCGTAAAGCGGCGCTGGGCCGTGCCCTGGTCAGCGGGCCGCGCGTGCTGTTGCTGGATGAACCGACGAACCACCTCGATATCGAAACTATCGACTGGCTGGAAGGGTTCCTGAAAAGCTTTAAAGGCACCATTATCTTTATTTCGCACGACCGCTCCTTCATCCGCAACATGGCGACGCGCATCGTCGATCTCGATCGCGGCAAGCTCGTGACCTATCCGGGCAATTACGATCAGTATCTGCTGGATAAAGAAGAAGCGCTGCGGGTTGAAGAGCTGCAGAATGCTGAATTCGACCGCAAGCTGGCCCAGGAAGAGGTGTGGATCCGCCAGGGGATTAAAGCGCGTCGTACCCGCAACGAAGGCCGCGTTCGTGCCCTGAAAGCGATGCGTCGCGAGCGCGGCGAGCGCCGGGAAGTGATGGGCAGTGCGAAGATGCAGGTGGAAGAGGCTTCGCGCTCCGGCAAAATCGTTTTCGAAATGGAGAACGTCAACTATCAGGTTGACGGCAAAGTGCTGGTGAAAGATTTCTCCGCGCAAATCCAGCGCGGCGATAAGATTGCCCTGATCGGCCCCAATGGCTGCGGGAAAACCACGCTGCTGAAGCTGATGCTTGGCCAGTTGCAGGCCGACAGCGGGCGGATCCACGTTGGCACCAAGCTGGAAGTCGCCTACTTCGACCAGCACCGTGCAGAGCTGGATCCGGACCGGACGGTGATGGATAACCTCGCCGAAGGTAAGCAAGAGGTGATGGTTAACGGTAAGCCGCGGCACGTGCTGGGCTATCTGCAGGACTTCCTGTTCCATCCGAAACGGGCGATGACGCCAGTCCGCGCGCTGTCCGGCGGGGAGCGTAACCGTCTGCTGCTGGCGCGACTGTTCCTGAAACCCAGTAACTTATTGATTCTCGATGAACCGACAAACGACCTTGATGTCGAAACGCTGGAGCTGCTGGAAGAGCTGATCGATGGCTATCAGGGCACCGTGATGCTGGTTAGCCACGATCGTCAGTTTGTTGACAATACCGTGACCGAGTGCTGGATCTTCGAAGGCGGCGGCCATATTGGTCAGTACGTCGGCGGTTATCACGACGCCCGCGGTCAGCAGGCCCAGTCTTTGGCGCAAAAGCAGACGATCGTTAAAAAAACGACGGAAGTCGCTCAGCCAAAAGCAGAAACTGTCAAACGCGGCGGGAACAAACTAAGCTATAACCTGCAGCGCGAGCTGGAGCAACTGCCGCAGAAGCTGGAAACGCTTGAGGCCGAACTGCAAACGCTGCAGGAGCAGGTAGCCGATCCTGACTTCTTTGGCCAATCGCACGATCGTACGCAGCAAGTGCTGGCGCAGCTGGCCGAAGCGGAGCAGGCGCTGGAAGCCGCCTTTGAACGCTGGGAATATCTCGAAGGATTAAAGAACGGCGCCTGAGCCGAGGAGTTGTCATGTGCGATCACCATCATGCTGCGCGACATATTTTATGTCCCCAATGTGATTTGCTGGTGGCTTTGCCGCAGCTTGAGCATCGCCAGAAAGCCGCCTGCCCGCGCTGCGGTACAACGTTAACCACCACGTGGGACGCGCCTCGCCAGCGTCCCACGGCTTACGCGCTGGTCGCGCTGTTTATGCTGCTGCTGGCCAACCTCTTTCCTTTTATCTATATGAAAGTGGGTGGCATCAGCAGCGAAATAGCGCTGCTGGAAATTCCCAACGTGCTGTTTACCGAGGATTACGCCAGCCTCGGCACCTTCTTTTTGCTCTTTGTACAACTGGTACCGGCCTTTTGTCTGGTCACCATTTTGCTGCTGGTCAATCGGGTCAGGATGCCCGCTGGGCTGAAGGCGTTTCTGGCGCGCATTTTGTTTCACCTCAAGACCTGGGGCATGGCGGAGATCTTTCTTGCCGGCGTGCTGGTGAGCTTCGTCAAACTGATGGCCTACGGCGATATCGGCATCGGCCTGAGCTTTATTCCCTGGTGCATGTTTTGCCTGCTGCAGTTACGCACCTTCCAGTGCGTCGACCGCCGCTGGCTATGGGATGATATTGCCCCTATGCCGGCGATTACCCAGCCGCTGAAGGTCGGGGTAGCCGGGGTCCGCCAGGGGCTGCGCTCCTGCGGCTGCTGCACGGCGGTGTTACCGGCCGACCAGACCGTCTGCCCGCGCTGTCACAGCAAAGGGACGGCGCGGCGTAAAAATAGCCTGCAGTGGACGCTGGCGCTGCTGGTGACCTCATTTATTCTCTATCTTCCCGCCAATATTATGCCGATCATGATCACCGATCTGCTGGGCGATAAAATGCCGTCGACCATTATGGCCGGGGTGGTGTTACTGTGGAGCGAGGGCTCCTATCCGGTGGCGCTGGTGATCTTTATCGCCAGTATTATGGTGCCGACGCTGAAGATGATCGCTATCGCCTGGCTGTGCTGGAATGCTAACGGCAACGGCGCGCGCGATTCGGAACGCATGCATCTGATTTATGAAGTGGTGGAATTTGTTGGCCGCTGGTCAATGATTGACGTTTTTGTTATCGCCGTGCTCTCTGCGTTGGTGCGCATGGGAGGGTTGATGAATATCTATCCCGCCATCGGCGCGGTCATGTTTGCGCTGGTGGTGGTGATGACCATGTTTTCAGCGATGACGTTTGATCCCCGTTTACTGTGGGATCGTGAGCCAGATTCAAGCCATGAGGAAATACAACAACATGGAAAATAAGAGCGGAGAAGCGAAAGTGCAGAAGGTGAAGAACTGGTCACCGGTGTGGATCTTCCCTATCGTCACTGCGCTGATCGGAGCGTGGATCCTGTTTTATCATTACAGCCATCAGGGACCAGAGGTCACGCTGATCACCACTAACGCGGAAGGCATTGAAGGGGGAAAAACCCGGATCAAGAGCCGCAGCGTGGATGTTGGGGTGGTAGAGAGCGCGACGCTGACCGACGATTTAACCCACGTGGAAATCAAAGCTCGCCTCAATTCCGGCATGCAGAAATTACTGCATAACGATTCCGTCTTCTGGGTGGTGAAACCGCAGGTAGGGCGCGAGGGGATCAGTGGTCTCGGGACATTATTGTCCGGGGCCTATATTGAACTGCAGCCGGGGTCGAAAGGTTCGGTGCCGGCGCAGTATCCGCTGCTGGATTCTCCGCCGCTGGCCTCGCCGGATGCCAAGGGGATCCGGATTTTGCTGGAAAGCAGCAAGGCAGGCCAGCTGTCGCCAGGCGACCCGGTGCTGTTCCGCGGTTATCGCGTGGGGTCGGTGGAAACCAGCACCTTTGATGCGCAGAAACGTCATATCACTTATCAGCTGTTCATCAACGCGCCTAATGACCGCCTGGTGACCACTAACGTTCGCTTCTGGAAGGACAGCGGGATCGCCGTTGATTTGACCGCGGCGGGGATGCGCGTCGAGATGGGCTCGTTGTCGACGCTGTTTGGCGGCGGGGTGAGCTTCGATATTCCGGAAGGACTGGACCTCGGCGAGCCGGTGGCGAACAAAACGGAATATCACCTGTTTGACGATCAGAAGAGCATCCAGGATTCGGTCTTTACCGAGCATATCGATTACGTGATGTTCTTCAAAGACTCGGTTCGTGGCCTGCAGCCCGGCGCTCCGGTGGAGTTCCGCGGCATCCGTCTGGGAACCGTCGGCAAAGTGCCGTTCTTTATTCCTGGGCTGAAGCAGCGTTTGAACGATGACTATCGCATTCCGGTGGAAGTGCGGGTTGAACCGCAGCGTCTGGTCAATCAGCTCGGCGGCGATCCGAATATTCGCGCTCACATTGACGATCTGATCAACCGCGGACTGCGCGGCTCGCTGAAAACCGGTAACCTGGTGACCGGCGCGCTGTATATCGATCTCGACTTCTATCCGAAAGCGCCGCCGCGTGGGAAAATTCAGGAGTTTAACGGCTATCCGATTATCCCGACCATTAGCGGTGGACTGGCGCAGATCCAGCAGCGTCTGATGGATGCGCTGGATAAAATCAATAACCTGCCGCTCAATCCGCTACTGGAACAGGCAACCAGTACGCTGGCGCAAAGCGAGAAGACCATGCAGCATGTACAGACCACGCTGGATAGTCTGAATAAGATCACCTCCAGTCAGTCGATGCAGCAGCTACCTGCCGATATGCAGACGACGCTGCGCGAGCTGAACCGCAGCATGCAGGGCTTCCAGCCGGGCTCCGCGGCCTACAATAAGATGGTGGCCGATATGCAGCGTCTGGATCAGGTGCTGCGTGAGCTGCAGCCGGTCCTGAAAACGCTCAATGATAAGAGCAATGCGCTGGTATTTGAGGCGAAGGATAAAAAAGACCCACAGCCGAAGGGAGCGAAATAATGAAAAAATGGTTACTGGTGGCAGCCGTTTGCGTGATGACGGCGTGCAGTAGCGGCGGTGAGAGCAAAACATATTACCAGTTGCCGGTGGTGCAAGGCGGCGCGCAGAGCGCCGCCAGCCAGGGGGCACGTCTGCTGTGGGTTGAGCAGGTCAGCATCCCGGATTATCTGGCGGGCAATGGAGTGGTCTATCAAACCACCGATGTGCAGTATGTAATCGCCAATAATAATCTGTGGGCCAGCCCGCTGGACCAGCAGCTGCGTACTACGCTGGTGGCAAACCTCAGCCAGCAGTTGCCGGGCTGGGTAGTGTCGTCCCAACCCTTGGGCAGCGAGCAGGATACGCTCAATGTGGCGGTAAATGGCTTTCACGGGCGCTACGACGGGCGGGTTATCGTCAGCGGCGAGTGGCTATTGAAGCATCAGGGACAGCTGATTAAGCGCCCGTTTAACATCGTGCTCAAGCAGCAGCAGGATGGCTATGACGCGATGGTGAAGACCCTGGCCCAGGCATGGAGTCAGGAGGCGGTGGCCATTGCCGGCGAGCTTAACCGTCTGCCATAAGTAAATTTCATAAAAGTGATATGCCGCGCGGTTCATCTGAGCCGCGCGGCATTTTTTTTGCCAGGTCAGTTCGTTACCGAGCGTTGCGCCGAATGAACAAAAAATGAACTCTTATATAGGTCACAAATATGACACTGGCGTGAATTTTGCGCATTGACGTTGTCTTCATTTCGCGGTATTCGTAACCCGTGGCTGCACAATTTGCGACCACTGTTTTCTTTTCCACCAGATCAAAGAATGAGGGAAACGAGGCATGAAGAGACAAAAACGAGATCGCCTGGAACGGGCACATCAACGTGGATATCAAGCGGGTATCGCGGGGAGATCGAAAGAAATGTGTCCATACCAGAGCTTGAATCAACGCTCATGGTGGCTGGGAGGCTGGCGAGAAGCCATGGAGGACAGGGTACTAACGGCCTGACACTGTCTCTTTAAAAAAGAAGCCTCCGCATAGCGGGGGCTTCGCCTTTTAATCGCTGCCGATAATTATCAGAAAGCGGAAGTATCCTGGAACAGGCCGACTTTCAGATCGTTCGCGGTATAGATCAGACGATCGTCAACCAGCACTTCGCCATCCGCCAGGCCCATAATCAGACGACGGTTAACAATGCGCTTGAAGTGGATGCGGTAGGTGACTTTTTTCGCGGTCGGCAGAACCTGACCGGTGAATTTCACTTCGCCAACGCCCAGCGCACGGCCTTTGCCTTCGCCGCCGAGCCAGCCAAGATAGAACCCGACCAGCTGCCACATCGCATCCAGGCCCAGGCAGCCCGGCATCACCGGATCGCCGATGAAGTGGCAACCGAAGAACCACAGGTCCGGGTTGATGTCGAGTTCCGCCTCAACATAACCTTTGTCATAGTTACCACCGGTTTCGCTCATTTTGATGACGCGGTCCATCATCAGCATGTTTGGTGCTGGCAACTGCGGGCCTTTCGCGCCGAACAGTTCACCACGACCAGAGGCAAGAAGATCTTCTTTTGTATAGGATTCGCGTTTATCTACCATGTTTTCAGTAAGCCTTATTTTAAGTTCGGGACGCAGGATAGCTAACACGTGTAAGCTGAACAAGTCCGATCAGTTAGAACTTGTCCCACCTAACCAGCGTAGCGGCCACGGAAAACGATGGCGAGTCTCTTGCTGGGTCGCCTGCGCTATCCGCTCCTGAATGGTTTGTCGCAGCGTCTGCCCTTCACCGTCCCACATCAGTTGGGTCAGCATCGGCAGCGCTTCGGTAATATCGTCAATGGCCCAGATGGCAAACTGGTTTTCGGCAACGGCCTGACGGAGCTCATGGCTAAGACTGAGATGACGCACGTTGGCCGCAGGGATAATGACGCCCTGTTTACCGGTTAGCCCGCGCTGTTGACAGATAGTGAAGAAACCTTCAATTTTTTCGTTCAGACCGCCGACCGGCTGCACGCGACCAAACTGGTCGACGGAACCGGTAATCGCAATGCTCTGATTAATCGGCACATTGGCCAGCGCGCTGATTAAGGCGCAGAGTTCAGCCATGGAGGCGCTGTCGCCGTCCACTTCACTGTAGGACTGTTCGAAGGTCAGCGAAGCGGAGAACGGAAGCTGCTGCTCCAGCTCCAGCTCGGACATCAGAAAAGCCTGCATGATCATCATGCCTTTCGCATGAATATTGCCGCCGAGCTCGGCTTTGCGTTCGACATCAATAAACTCGCCATCACCAATGTGCACGACGCAGCTGATGCGCGAAGGTTCACCGAATGCGCGCGGATGGCCGGGGAATTCAATCACCGACAGGGCGTTGATCTGCCCGACGCATTCGCCTTCGGTTTCAATCAGGATCTGTTCCTGCAGGATTTCATCCTGCATTCGTTCTGCGAGGTAGCCTTCACGCCACTCCCGGCGTGCCAGCATCGTCTGCATTTCTTCGCCAGTAATCTCCTCGCCTTCGCAGAACGCGGCGGCCTCTCGCAGCTGGCGGGCTATCCATAGCGGACTGAGTGGCAGGGTCTCCTGATCGCCGGTGTAGCGCGTCCCCTCATCGATCAGCAGTGGCCAGGCGTCGGCCGCCGGACCTGGCAGCGTCAGCTGCTGGGCATTTTGCCATACCCACTGGCACCAGGCTTTCAGCGTCTCGGCGTCAGCAAACTGCAAAGTGTCTTCATACTCACTGTAGATCGCCTGAGCGCAAAGCTCTGGTTCCATTTCCTGGAAATCCGCCAGCGATTCGCGTTCGCCGACCAGCATGACTTTCAGGCTCAGCGGCATGGAGGGAATGCTGACCGGCAGCGGGCGCGACTCATCGATGGAGAGCCAGTCAAACCGCTGACGGGTCACCATATTTTTCAGGCGCACCCACAGAAGCGGCTGCGCCAGCAGTGTGCGAAGCGAGATTACCAGCACGCCACCATTGGCCTGATGAACCAGGCCTGGCTGGAGGGTGATGTCGCCGTTAAACTGGCGTACGCAGCCAAACAGCTGTTCCGCCTCTACCCAATCGGCCGCGACGACCGGGGCGGTGCTGGCAAAATTATCCTCAGCCCGTTGCGCCGGGGAGAGCGTCACGCGAGCGCCGTCAACGTCATAGCGGACCCCGTAGAGCGGGGCGGTAGGTTCATGCAGCGTACGGGTTTCTGCCGTCAGCCATTGCAGATACTCCGGTTCTTCGGGGGCTTTCACCAGCATGAAGGAGCAGACTGCCGGCGTGCACAGCAATTGCTCAAGCGCGTAGAACAGACGCGGCTGCAGATCGCCCGAGAGGGAGGGGGCCGGTTGAGAGAGATCAGCTTGGGCAAACAGCGCCTGATAAGGTTCCATATCGGGCGCAAGGTCGGTTCGGGTCAGTTTCGTAATGGTCAAAGTCGCTGTTTTTTAGTTAGATGTAAAGCGCGCAATTATACCTGATGCCGCGACTGAGCACACGGAGGATTATGATTACCCCGATGATTCCCCGGCCATACACATCACGAATAATGATTTATATTCAGCACATCAGGAAAAAACTGATATCCTGAAATGAGTTACACGGTCACATTGAGATCGCAATGAAATATCAACAACTGGAAAATCTTGAAAGCGGCTGGAAATGGAAATATCTGGTAAAGAAGCACCGGGAAGGTGAGCTGATTACCCGCTACATTGAGGCCAGCGCTGCGCAAGCTGCGGTAGATGACTTGCTGACGCTCGAGAATGAACCTGTGCTGGTGCATGCCTGGATTGAGCAGCATATGAATCCGGCGCTGATGAACCGCATGAAGCAGACCATCCGCGCGCGACGGAAACGGCATTTTAACGCGGAGCATCAGCACACGCGCAAGAAGTCTATCGATCTAGAGTTTGTCGTCTGGCAGCGTCTTGCCGGCCTGGCGCAGCGGCGGGGTAAAACCTTGTCCGAAACCATCGTGCAGCTGATTGAGGATGCTGAGCATAAAGAGAAGTACGCCAGCAAAATGTCGAGCCTGAAACACGATCTGCAGGAACTGTTAGGCAAAGAGTAGTCTTTACGGCGGCCTGTCAGAGGCTACTCTGATATGGGGCCCACCACCGCAAAAGCGGGAGAGAAGGCATAAAAAAACCCGCCGAGGCGGGTTTTTCATCAGTTATAACTTAAGCCGCTGGCTGAGTTACAACTTCTTTGTAGCCTTTAACTTCGATCTCTACACGACGATCCGGGGCCAGGCAGTCGATCAGTGCAGCGCGAGCTTTCACGTTGTCACAGGTGTTGCCAGTAACCGGGTTGGATTTACCCATACCGCGTGCGGAGATTTTGCCAGCCGGGATGCCTTTAGCAACCAGGTAGTCAACAACGGACTGAGCACGTTTCTCAGACAGCTGCTGGTTGTAAGCTTCGGAACCGATACGGTCGGTGAAGCCCATAACAACTGCAGAACCGTCTTTCGGATCCATGTTGCTCAGCTGGGTGTACAGCTGATCCAGAGCCTGCTGACCTTCCGGTTTCAGGGTTGCTTTGTTGAAGTTGAACAGAACGTCAGACTTCAGGGTGAAGTGCTTGGTAGTCACTTCCGGAGCCGGAGCCGGAGCCGGAGCTACAACCGGTGCAGCATCTTCCTGACCGAAACGGTAGGAAACACCCACGCTCAGCATGCCGTTGTCCGGACGAACGCCAACGGTGCCCGCGTCGCCGATGTTGTTAACCCACTGGTATTCCAGACGGGTAGCGATATCACGAGTCACAGCCCACTCTACGCCGCCAGCAAATACCGGAGATACGCCAGTGTCGTGGTTGTCGCCAGCGATGCTGTTGCTGGAGTCTGCGCGCCATACCATGCCGCCCAGACGGGTGTAGATGTCCAGATCGTCAGTGATCGGGTAACCCAGTTTAGCGGTCAGCTGAACGCCCTGAGCTTTGAATGCGCCATTAACCTGGTCGCCTTTGTACGGCATACGGCCCAGCCAGTCGTAACCCATTTCGAAACCGAGGTACGGGTTAACCTGGTAACCACCGAACGCACCAGCGCCCAGCTGGCTTTCGTGGGTTGGACCATTGTTGTTCAGAGAGCTGTTGTACCAGCCAGTGTCATGGAACTGGGACCAACCCAGTTTACCACCTGCATACCAGGTGTTATCTTTCGGAGCGGCCTGCGCTACGGTAGCGAAGCCAGCCAGTGCCACTGCAATCGCGATAGCTGTCTTTTTCATTTTTTGCGCCTCATTATCATCCAAAATTCGCCATGAAGTTACAAAAGACCTCACGGTTAAATCCTTCACCCGGGGCGTGACTTGTTGTTAACTATGCTGATACATGCAGCGTAAGCCGATCACCCCTGGCGATGTAAAGTCTACAACTTAGTTCGAAACTTACAAGTGTGAACTCTGTCAGGCATATGAAAAAAAAGGGTTGTGTACACAATATTTAACAAATATGGTTGATTTTCGTACGCAGAAAAAAGGCAGAAATCCCCGTGTGACAGGCATTGCGCGAAAAAGTCCCTGAAAAACGCTGTGTCTTTACCATCGGTAAAAAAAATTCCAGGAATAATCCTAATTTCACTCAATGATACAAATTTGAGTGAATTTTTAGCCCGCTGAGTTGTCTGCCGAGCGTGCCTTGATTTCTCACCGGGCGCATGATGAATCCCATCGCGCAACCTTCCTGGGCGGCATTGACCAGACGCTCATGCTCTTCCGCGGTTAGCTCCTCCGTTAGCCAGCAGATAACCACACTATAATTACCGGTGCGCAGCGCGCGGATCATTGAGTCTACGGTATGGCAGGGTGACAGCTGGCTAATTTGCATGACTTTAGACAGCGGTAGACCGGCAGACTGGACCCACTCGCGGCTAAGCTTTTGTTGCGGCGTGAGCCACAGTTGCCAGCGAGACTGTTGACCCAGCTGCTGTAATAAAGGTAGCAGCAGTAACTGTGTCATCATGGGTTGATCTTCACGATAGACAATTTCACTGATCAGCCCATTGGCGGTCTGTTCGCCAGAACGATGAGCGTAGTGGCCTGCAGAAGCAGAAGCCTGTGCTGAACGATTTGCGTGAGCTGAAGTAAACATAGTCTATCCCGCCTGTAGTTACTGTATGCATATACAGTATATCTACCTGGGGAAAAGATCAACCGCAATTTGCCATTTTGCTGGCTGAAATTTAATCATTCCCCGCCGCGTCTGATTTATAGCGATGCGCACCTCTCCTCAACGATATCCTTAATGCCGGCTAATGATTTCTTTCCACCCTGTTGATTGCAGCAACGTCAGTGATTTTCTGAAAGCGTCTCGCAAAACCGCATTCTGGTGGAAAAGTCGGCGAAAATCATCTTGCTGCTGTTCGGGAAGTCCCTTATGTTTTCTCTTAGCGGATCCGTTAACAACTTAAGTTTAATTACATGATTAACAAAGGAATGATCATGAGAAAACTAGTATGTCCGCGGTTCCCGCAATTTCAGGCCTGCGTCTCGCCGCTGGGTCAGTTACATTCTCGTCCGCTTTTTGGCGGCTATAGCCTGGCCATTGATGATACGGTGTTTGCGATGGTGGCAGAGGGCGATATTTACCTGAGGGCCTGCGAGCAGAGCGCCGCGTATCGGGTTGAACATCGCAATCCTTTATTAACGCTGCGCCGACATGGGCGCATCGTGCCGATGAAGTATTATCAAATTGACGACGCATTGTGGCGCGATGAGACTCAGCTTTTTCGGCTGTCGCTGTTGTCGTGGCAGAGCGCGCAGCGTGAAAAGAACCACCGACGGGCGTCGGGCCGTCTGAAGGATTTACCCAATATCAGCTTTCATATGGAATTGCAGCTGATCCACGCGGGCATACCGGATGTCAGGACGCTTCGGGAGGTAGGCGCTCAGCAGGCCTGGCAACGGCTACGAGAAAACAACGCCTCTCTGTCGCTCAACGTCTTGCTGGCGCTGGAGGGGGCGATTGTCGGCGTTCACGCCGCCGCGCTCCCGACGCTGCGGCGTCAGGAGCTGCTCGAATGGGCTGGAGCCCGCTAGCGGACAGCCGCCGTTATTCTGTCTGAGCGTGAACGCGTTGTTGCAGGCGGCAAATTTCAGGCAGCAGCGCGAGCAACAAGCCAATCTGCTGTAATACCAGCGGCTCTTTACTGTCCGCGCGCGGTTCCAGATGCTGGATCCGGCTTTGCAGGCTGGTCAAAGACTTCTGCACCCGATGTTCATCGGCGGGGGTATGGTGCAGGGCGTCATCAACATAACAAACAGCATCATCCAGCAGGGCAAGAATATCGGGGGTGGACAGTTTTTCCCGATGCGCACCGAGAGCGGAGATGTAGCTGGTGAAGGTATGGTTGAGACACAGCAAGCGAAAAGCGGTCTCGCGCTGGGCGCCATCCGCGCGCGGTTCAGTCGACAAATTCGAGACCACGGAGGCCAGTTCGGCATCACGGTTGTAGGCATCACGGCGGGCGACACGATAGGCCAGACGGTTGTCGCGGCCCTGGTGATACTGCTCCAGAATGGCATCCAGATAACGGCAGTTTGCGTTCATCGCCCGGTCCAGGACGCGCGGCAGATTGCGAAATTTCCAGTCCGGCCAGATGAAGCTGACCGCCGCCCAGGCGATGGCGCAGCCGATCAGGGTATCAATAATGCGCGGTAGCGCGACCTCAAAACCTTCGCCAAGCAGGTTAAAGCACAGCAGCACCAGCAGCGTAATAAACATGGTGGCATGGGCGTACTGCACGTTACGAAAGGCAAAGAACAGCACGCCGGTGAGCACGATCAACACCAGTTGCCCTTCAATCGAAGGCACCAGCAGCAGGACGGGCAGGCCGATCGCCACCCCCACCAGCGTGCCGATGATCCTCAGCGCCAGTCGGTGGCGGGTGGCGTTATAGTTCGGCTGACAGACAAACAGGCTGGTCAGCAGGATCCAGTAGCCATGCTGGAGCCCGGTAAACTGGATAAAGGCATAGCCGGCGCAGAGCACCAGCGACATACGTACCGCGTGGCGAAAGAGAGCAGACTCCGGTGACATGTTGCGCCGCAGACGCAGCCAGATATCGTTAAGCCCGCCGAGTCTGTCGTCGGCCAACAGCGTCTCGGTGTTGCTCCCGGCAGGCGCGGTCGTTTGCACCGATTCAATCGTGGCCAGCTGCGCATCGATAGCGCGCAGGTTATTGAGTAAAAACCCAAGGGCATTGATCTGCTCGTCGGACGCGCCGCTGGCGCGCACGCGGTCAAGCGCCGCGTCGAGATGCATAAACGCGCGTTCAAAATGGGCGTCATGTTGGTAGGGTTCGCGCAGTAAAATCGCCCGCGAGAGCTTCTGGCAGGCCTGGGCCTGCATCGAGAGCATGCGCTGGAAACGGAACATCACGTCGCTGTAGCGGAATTGATCGCGCAGAGTCTGGTACTGAATATGCGATGAGCTGGCGCGTTCGTGAATATCCTGGGCCACAAAGTAGTACTGCAGGGTGCGGCGGGTGCCGCGCTGGCCCCGATCGCCTCGCAGTCGGGTTAGCAGCGAGACCTTGGTTTGGTTAAGCGTAGCAACCAGCTGGCCGTTGGCGAGGGCCAGATCGTACAGCGGCGCCTGGCTCTCATCCTCAAGATCAGGATCAAACAGCCGGGATTTGAGCTCCAGATAGCGAGCCAGTTGCTCATAGCTACGCGCCAGGTTGTCCTGCAATGGACGAATCGGAAAAATCAGGTGCCCGGACAGCGTCAGCAGGTTGTACCACACGGCCCCCGCCAGCAGGAACAACGGCTGTAGATACCAGTGATCGTACAGTGTGACGCCGAGCATGGTGTAGATGGCGATGAGCAGGGCGCCGAAGGCGATAGTGGCATAGCGCTGGCCGAGGCCGCCGAGCAAAATAAAGCCGATGGTAGACACGGTCAGGCCGAGGGCAAACAGCGGCGGCCACGGAAACAGCAGCTCCACAGAGGCGGAGGCGATAAAAAAACAGACCAGGGTAATGGCGAGGTTGCGCAGACGACCGGTCAGCCGGTCATCAAGGTCGGTCAGGGCCGCGGCAACAACGCCAAGGGTGAGAGGGATGGTCAGTTTGACTTCGCCGATCCACCAGGGAAACAGCGTTGTGCCGCAGAGCGCGATAAAGATCCGTACGTTATAAAGCCAGGCACTGTTCCAGGTATAGCGGCGTAGCAGGGGGCTAATCATGTCCGTGTTCCGTTCGGTTACTGAAAGCGACGACGCGCATTGGCTTCACGTGCGGCACGCGCGGTTTCCACAGAGACGACCCGGCGCCCTACCGGCCAAAGGGCAATGGCAGCAATTTTAAAGTTCGCGATCCCCACCGGGATGCCAATAATGGTCAGACATTGAGCTATGCCGCTGAAAATATGCATCAGGCACAACCACCAGCCGAAAAAAATGAACCACAGAATATTCAGCACGGTGCCGCCGGCGTTGAGGAGGCCATTTTTACGGCCCGGCTCCAGCTCATCCACATGAATCGCCTCGTTACCGTAAGGAAATAAGGAGAGTCGGGTTATTTCCCAGCAGGAGCGGGTCAGCGGCAGCGTGACGACCAGAATGATGCTAACCAGCGTGGCGAGCAGCCAGCCTAGAGTGGTGGCGAAACCGCCAAGGATAAAGTTCAAAATATTCAGAATGGTACGCATAAAGCCTCGGTTTTGCCCTGTGGATAATAAGACCTGACAATTGTAACGTTTTTTTGCGCTGGAGCACCTGGTCCCGGGCGGTTAAACTGAAAAACAATCCACCCTGATTGAAAATCGACATTATATGGAACTTAAAGCGACAACATTGGGCAAACGCATGGCTCAGCACCCTTATGATCGGGTGCAGTTACTGAACGCCGGCGTAAAGGTTTCCGGCGACCGTCATGAGTATCTTATCCCTTTCAATCAGTTATTGTCAGTGCATTGTAAGCGCGGTCTGGTCTGGGGCGAACTGGAGTTTGTGTTGCCTGACAGCAAAGTCGTGCGTTTGCACGGTACCGAGTGGAGCGAAACGCAGCGCTTCTATCACCATTTACAAACGCTCTGGGAGCAGTGGAGCGCGGAAATGAGCGACATCGCCGCTGGCGTACTGAAGCGGCAGCTGGCGACGATCGAGCGCACCCGTGCAGAAGGCAAATGGTTGACGCGTCAGCAGGTGGCGGATGTGCAGGATAACATTCGCCAGGCATTGACTGGTTTGCCGATGCCCTCCAGCCGGCTTGAGGCCTTTGACAACTGTCGGGAGCTGTGGCGGGAGTGTCAGCGCTGGTTAGGGGATATTGAAGCGACACGCCTGGCCCATAACCAGGCCTTCACCGAGGCGATGCTTGAGCAGTATCGCGGCTTTTTTGACGGCGTTGAGTCGTCCCCTCTTAATGCCTCACAGGCACGGGCGGTGGTGAACGGCGAGCGTTCCCTGCTGGTGCTGGCGGGCGCGGGCAGCGGCAAAACCTCGGTGCTGGTGGCGCGGGCAGGCTGGCTGCTGGCGCGGGGAGAAGCGGCGGCAGAGCAAATTTTGTTACTGGCATTCGGCCGCCAGGCGGCGCAAGAGATGGATGCGCGGATCCGCGAGCGTCTTGCATCCGACGATATCACCGCGCGTACCTTCCACTCGCTGGCGCTACATATTATTCAGCAGGGCAGCAAAAAAGTCCCCACCATCAGTAAACTGGAAAGCGATAGCGCAACTCGTCAGGCGCTGCTCGTGAAAAGCTGGCAGCAGCAGTGTCAGGAGAAAAAAGCGCAGGCGAAAGGCTGGCGCCTGTGGCTGGAAGAGGAGATGGGCTGGCAACTGCCGGAAGGCGATTTCTGGCAGGACAAGAAGGTGCAGCGGCGTATGGCCAGCCGGCTCGACCGCTGGGTCAGCCTGATGCGTATGCACGGCGGCTCCCAGGCAGAGATGATTGCCGGGGCGCCGGAGGCGGTACGCGATCAGTTCAGTAAACGGGTGAAACTGATGTCGCCTCTGATGAAAGAGTGGAAGGCGGCGCTGAAGGCCGAGAATGCGGTCGATTTTTCCGGCCTGATCCATCAGGCGGTCAATATTCTCGATAAAGGCCGCTTCGTCAGCCCCTGGAAACACATTCTGGTGGATGAATTTCAGGATATCTCGCCGCAGCGGGCCTCGCTGTTGGCTGCATTACGCCGGCAGAACAGCCAAACCACGCTCTTTGCCGTCGGGGATGACTGGCAGGCGATTTACCGGTTCAGCGGGGCCCAGCTTTCCCTGACCACCGCGTTTAATCATTACTTTGGCGAAGGGGATAGCTGCGCGCTGGATACCACCTATCGCTTTAACGGCCGCATTGGCGAAATCGCCAATGGCTTTATCCAGCAGAATCCGCATCAGTTAAGTAAGCCGCTGAACAGCCTGACGGCGGGCGATAAAAAGGCCGTCACGCTGTTAGCCGACGATAAGCTGGATGATTTACTGGATAAACTGAGCGGCTACGTTAAGCCCGAGCAGCGGATCCTACTGCTTGCCCGTTACCATCATCTGAAGCCCGACGCGCTCAACAAGGCGGCGACGCGCTGGCCGCATCTGCAGCTTGATTTTATGACTATTCATGCCAGCAAGGGCCAGCAGGCGGACTATGTGATTGTGCTGGGACTGCAGGAGGGAGAGGATGCGTTTCCCGCGCCGGCGCGCGAGTCGATCATGGAGCAGGCGCTCCTGCCGCAGCCGGAAGATTTTCCTGATGCGGAGGAGCGTCGACTACTGTACGTGGCGATAACCCGCGCACGTCATCGGGTGTGGTTGTTGTTTAACAAAGCGCAACCTTCGCCGTTTGTCGACATCCTGCAGGCCCTGGATGTGCCGGTGGCCAGGAAACCCTAATCACGTGTGGGTTATTTCAGGCGCTCGGCAAGATAACGCGGATAATCCGGGATCAGAATATCGAGCGGCTGATTAAAGTGCGGTGACTGGATGATAAAGTCAGCGGTGGAGACGTTAGTGGCGACCGGAATGTTCCAGACGGTGGCCAGGCGCAGCAACGCTTTGACGTCCGGGTCGTGAGGCACGGCGTTCAGCGGATCCCAGAAGAAGATCAGCACGTCGATTTTGCCTTCTGAAATAAGCGCGCCAACCTGCTGGTCACCGCCCATCGGGCCGCTCAGCATGGCATTGACCTCCAGTCCGGTAGCCCGCGAGACCAGGTTACCGGTGGTGCCGGTGGCATACAAAACGTGTTGCGCCAGCAACGCCTGATGGCGAGCGACCCATTTCATCAGCATATCTTTACAGTGATCGTGAGCCACCAGCGCGATATGTTTTTGCGCGGACAGGGTACGAGTTGTCAGTTCCATATTTTCATTCCACATTTTGACCTGCAGACAGATTACTGAATGTGGCTGCCGCTGCAAGCATCGGGGTGAAAATTTTGTCGAATCTGTGGGTTAGCCTGGATGGCCGCCTGCTGCGGATTAGCATACACTTAGGTGAAATAGCAGGAGGAACCCATGAAAGAGAACGATATTGCCGGCATCCTGACGTCGACACGGACGATTGCGCTGGTTGGCGCCAGCGATAAACCTGACCGCCCGAGCTACCGGGTCATGAAGTATCTGTTGGATCAGGGGTATCACGTTATCCCGGTTTCGCCGAAGGTGGCGGGCAAGACGCTGCTGGGACAGCAAGGGTATGCGACGCTCGCCGACGTTCCGGAAAAGGTCGACATGGTTGATGTCTTCCGTAATTCAGAAGCGGCGTGGGGCGTGGCGCAAGAGGCGATAGCCATCGGCGCGAAAACGCTGTGGCTGCAGCTGGGGGTGATCAATGAGCAGGCCGCGGTGCTGGCCAGAGAAGCCGGATTGAACGTGGTGATGGATCGTTGCCCGGCCATTGAGCTACCGCGACTGGGATTAGCAAAATAACAAAAAACCCCGCCTGGCGGGGTTTTGTTTTAGTTGCGAAGGCGCGGAGCCTGCAGCTGCTGACGAATCGTTTTGGCCAGTTCGTCGAGGGACGGCTGTTCCGGGTGTTCGTCGCGGGTTTCGCTGCTCAGCTGCGCTTCTGCCAGATAGGTGTGGATCGGCTGACCATCATCATCTTCCATCACCACATGGTACCAGGGCGCCGCACGCAGTTCGTCATTGGCGGCAATCTCATCCTCTTCCGGTTCCGCGAGTGAATACTCGGGATCGACATCGACGATGACACCCAGGTAGCCCAAGAGCGTATGGCGGACCTGTTGGCCGATACCGAATTTGCTGGCTATCATAGGCACCTCCTGGGAAACATGAATACTCCCTATATGAGGCTCATGTTTCGTTTTTCAAGTTACATGACGCGACAGGCAAACCCCTTCAGATACAGCCCTTCCGGGTAGGTTGCGATCACCGGGTGGTCGGCAGCCTGACGGAACTGTTCTATAAATTGTACATCACGCCCGGCATCAATTGCGGCATCGGCGATGATTTTCTGAAATAAATCGGTGGTCATCAGCCCGGAGCAGGAGAAAGTCAGCAGCACGCCGCCGGGGTTCAGCAGCTGGATCGCCAGCATATTGATATCTTTATAACCGCGGCAGGCGCCCATCAGCTGGCTTTTGTTTTCCACGAATTTCGGCGGATCCATCACGATCACGTCGAATTTCTCTCCCTGATCGCGGTATTTACGCAGCAGTTTGAACACGTCGTCGCGCACAAATTCCGCTTTGGACAGATCCAGTCCGTTGAGCTCGACGTTCTGTCGGGCGACGTCCAGCGCTTCCTGAGAGGTATCCACGCTGGTGACCTGGCGGCAGCCGCCCATCAGCGCTGACACCGCAAAGCCGCCAGTATAAGAGAAGCAGTTCAGCACCCGCTTATCCGCGACATAGCGGCGAGTAGCCAGGCGACTGTCGCGCTGGTCGAGGTAGTAGCCGGTTTTGTGCCCGCCCTGGATATCAACCAATAGTTTCATGCCGTGCTCGGTGATCGGCAGCAGCGCCGGGGGCAGCTCGCCCACCACCGGCCCCTGGGCCAGCTCCAGTCCCTCTTTTTTACGCACGGCGACATCGCTGCGATCGTAAATGGCGCAGTCCGGGAACAGGTTCTGCAGGGCGGTGATGATGGCGGCCCGCTGGTATTCGGCGCCTGCGCTGAGCAACTGCAGCACGAAAAAGTTGCCAAAGCGGTCGATAGTGACGCCCGGCAGCCCATCGGACTCGCCGGCGATCAGACGGTAGCTGTCGAGACCATCGCGCTCGGCCAGCCATGCCCGCCAGGTTTGCGCTTGCTGCAGGCGGCGTTCAAAGAAGGTGCTATCGATGGCTTCATTGCGGTCGAAGGTCCACACGCGGGCGCGGATCTGCGACGACGGCGAGTAAGCGCCGCGGGCCAGCCATTTTCCCTGATGGTCAACAATATCGATGGTTTCACCGCTGCGGGCTTTACCCTCCATGCGGGCGACGCCGCCTGAGAAAATCCACGGATGGCGACGCAGCAGGGATTTCTCGCGTCCTTTGGCTAACACTAAGCGGGGGAATAGGGAATCTGTCATGGAGCTACCTTTAAGCAACGGGAATGTCGGCACCGAAAAATGGCGCGTAGAGTAGCACACCTGGCGCACGCAAGCATCTTTCGCCCGGCAGGCACAGATGAGCGTTTCGGCACAAAATGCAGGCGCTTCGGCACATTCAGCTTGTGCGGACTCTCATACCCTGTTTTCTCACCCCAACGAGGAGCAGACGATGAAAACAGGTATCCGCATGGCCGTGGCGATGGTCGCGATTGTGAGCAGTGGCGCGATGGCTGCGCCGTTTAGCGTGAGCAGCGAGGATATGCATGACGGGCAGGCGCTGGCCCGGAAGCACTGGTTTGCCGGTTTCGGCTGTACCGGAGGCAATGTCTCTCCGCAGCTGGCATGGAAAAATGCCCCGGCGGGGACGCGAAGCTTCGCGGTCACTGTCAGAGATCCCGATGCGCCTACCGGCAGCGGCTGGTGGCACTGGACGGTGGTCAATATCGCCAGCAGCGTCTTTTCGCTGCCCGCTGGCGCGGGAGATAAAAACAGCGCTACACTGCCGGGCGGAGCGGTACAGGGCCGCAACGATTTTGGCTATGCCGGTTTCGGCGGCGCCTGTCCGCCGGCGGGAGATAAACCGCATCGCTACCGCTTTACGGTATGGGCGCTGGATGTCCCTACGCTGCCGGTGGATGCCGGGGCCAGCGGGGCGCTGGTCGGCTATCTGTTACACAGCCATGCTCTCGCCAGCGTACAGTTGACGGCGATGGCCGGGCGCTAAAATAAAGGGTCGATCCGATGGAGAGTATCCACTTTCAGCATAACGCCTTAACCGCGGCAGAGGTCACCACCCGACGGCTGTGCAGACTGCATCGGGTGCGGCTGTTCTCCCCGGCGCTCTGTCGGGTGAAACGCGGCAGCAAAGTGATTGTGCAAGGGGAGAGCCGGGTGCTGGCGACGCCGCAACAGCTGATTGTGTTGCCGGCTGACGTTGAGCTGGAGGTGATTAACCAGCCGGAGAACGGCCTGTTTTGCTCCGATCTGCTGTCGCTGACCCCCGAGCTGCTGACGACGTTTAAGACCCGTTATCTCAGCGAACCACCCCCAGGGCGTCTGACCTCGCTCTGCGCCCCGGTGACGACAGAGCTGGCGTTTATGTGGCAAAGCGTTCTGCAGGCGGTGCGGGAGGGATTATCCACCTCTCTACAGCTCCACCAGACTATGGGCCTGCTGCTGGCCCTGCACGAGGCGGGCTATGCGGGCCCGCTGCTCGTCGAGCGGCAGCAGGATCTGTCGGCGCAGGTTCGACAACTGGTCATGCTGTCGCCGGCGCAGGCATGGAGCGTGTCGCGGGTGGCGAAAATGCTCTTTCTCGGCGAGTCCACGCTGCGCCGTCGGCTGCAGCAGGAATCGCAGAGTTTTCGCCAGATCGTCGAGGAGGTGCGGATGGCTCACGCCCTGGGGCAGCTGCAGACCACCTCGCGGCCAATAGGCGAAATCGCGCAGAACAGCGGATATCAGTCGGGATCGCGCTTTACCGCGCGCTTCCGTCAGCATTATGGTTTACTGCCGAAGCACGTACGCTGAGCGAATTTGCTATCCTCAGCGTAAAGTGTGAGCGAAAAGGAGATGATAATGGCCAGTATCTGCACGATGGCATGGGTTTACGGTTCGGTTCAGGGCGTGGGATTTCGCTATTCAACACAGCGGGAAGCGCTGCAACTGGGGTTGACCGGCTATGCCCGTAATCTGGACGACGGCGGGGTGGAAGTGCTTGCCTGCGGCGAGGCAGAGCAGGTGGAGAAACTCATCGCCTGGCTGAAAGCCGGGGGGCCGCGCAGCGCGCGGGTTGACCGGGTGTTAACCGAACCCCATCAACCCACCCGCAGCTGGGAAAAATTCGCGATTCTCTATTAGATGCACTTCACCGGCTTCGGCAGCCCGGCGATTTTGGTCGCCTGTTTGGCGGGGCCTTTCGGGAACAGGCGATAGAGATAGCGGCTGTTGCCTTTCTCTTCGCCAAACTTGTTGGCCATCGCCTTCACCAGCATGCGGATCGCCGGAGAGGTGTTGAACTCAAGGTAAAACTCGCGCACAAAGCGCACCACTTCCCAGTGTTCAACGGCGAGCGTTATCCCTTCCTGCGCGGCAATGACTTCCGCCATCGCCTCGCTCCACTGGGTGGTATCTTTCAGATAGCCTTCGCTATCCGTTTCAATTTCGTTGCCTTCAAAAATAAACATGATTTTTCACATACCGCCTGAAACTGGCCGCAGTGTAGCAAAAAAAAAGGCCCCGCATAAGCGAGGCCTCGGTGAAGCAGGGGAGCGATTAGTCCCGGCTGGCGAAGCCCAGGATGCTCAGCAGGCTGACAAAGATGTTGTACAGCGAGACATACAGGCTGACCGTGGCGCGGATGTAGTTGGTTTCACCGCCGCGGATGATGTTGCTGGTCTCGAACAGGATGGCACCCGAAGAGATCAGGATGAACACCGCGCTAATCGCCAGATGAAGCGCCGGCAGCTGCAGGAACAGGTTAGCGACCATACCAATCAGGACGACCACCACGCCCGCCATCAGCATTCCGCCGAGGAAGGACATATCTTTGCGCGTCGTCAGCACGTAGGCCGAGCAGCAGAAGAAGACCAGTGCGGTGCCGCCCAGCGCCAGGCCGATCAAATCGCCCATGCCGGCAGAAAGGTACGCGTTCAGCATCGGCCCAAGGATATAGCCGAGGAAGCCGGTGAAAGCGAAGGCGGAAATAATCCCGGTGGGTTTATTCGCCGTTTTGTAGGTCAGGAACATCAGACCGTACATCCCCACGAGGGTTAAAATCAGCCCCGGGGAAGGAAGCATCAGCACCGTGCTGGCGGTGGCGGTGATAGCGGAAAACGCCAGCGTCAGGCTGAGCAAGAAGTAGGTGTTACGCAGAACCTTGTGCGTGCTGAGCAGCGAGGAACGGTCACGCGATGATGTAATTATGCGATCCATGAGTCACTCTCTTATGACAGATGTAATTAGGGATAAAGAATAAGAAAAACAAGCGTGAAGCCCTAATGCTTTTACCCATCTTTACTTAGCTTTTGCCGCTTTTGTCCAGCATAAAATTCTACATGGATTGGGAAAAGCGATATGTTTTCGCGTTTCGCTTCGGTGAGCCGATCGAAATCTTATAGGTTGCTGAAATATATTGCTTTATTTAAATTCTGCGACTAAGTGTGGAAGGGGGAATAACTCCGTACGTTTAAGGCAAAGGGAAATGACATTACACAAAAACAATCACATCACGCGGACGCTCCTGGCAATGAGTCTGATGGTCATAACCGGCGGGGCGCTGGCGGCGCAGGTGCCGCCTGGCACCCAGCTGGCGGAAAAGCAGGAGCTGGTCAGAAATAACGGCAGTGAACCTGCCTCACTCGATCCGCATAAAGTCGAGAGCGACATTGAATTCAACATCATTAGCGATCTCTTTGAAGGGCTGGTCAGCGTGACGCCTGCGGGGGCGATCCAGCCCCGGCTGGCGGAGCGCTGGGAAAACAAGGACAACCTGTTATGGACCTTCCATTTACGCCCCGGTCTGACCTGGTCCGACGGCACGGCCATCACGGCGCAGGATATCGTCTGGAGCTGGCAACGGCTGGTCTCGCCGGCCACCGCCTCGCCCTATGCGAGCTATCCCGGCAATATGCATATCGCCAACGCTCGCGAAATTGCCCTGGGGCAAAAGGGACCCGAGACGCTGGGGGTAAAAGCGCTGAACGACTCCACGCTGCAGGTCACTCTGAACCAGCCGAATGCCGCTTTCCTGGCGATGCTGGCGCACCCTTCGCTGGTACCGATCGACAAAGTGCTGGTGGAGCGTTTTGCCGATAAATGGACCCGACCAGAGCATATCGTCACCAGCGGCCCGTATAAGCTGACCCAATGGGTGGTGAATGAGCGGCTGGGGCTGAACGGAATGCGAAGTACTGGGATAATGCGCACACCGTTATTAATAAAGTGACTTACCTGCCCATCTCTTCGGAGGCTGCCGATGTCAACCGCTATAAAGCGGGGGAGATCGATATTGTTTATACGGTGCCGATCAATCAGTTTGCGCAGTTGCAGAAAAGCATGGGCGATCAGCTGGACGTTTCGCCGCAGCTGGCGACCTATTACTACGAATTCAATACTACCCGGCCGCCGTTTAACGACGCCCGCGTGCGGCGCGCGCTGAATATGGCGCTTGATAAAGATATCATTGCCGGAAAAGTGCTTGGCCAGGGGCAGCGACCGGCCTGGGTGATCAGCCAGCCGGATATCGGCGGCGTGACGCTGCGCAACCCGGACTACGCCAGCTGGCCGCGCGAGAAGCGGATTGCTGAGGCGAAAAAACTGCTGGCGCAGGCGGGGTATGATGACAGTCACCCATTGGTCTTTACCCTGCTGTATAACACCTATGAGTCGCACCAGCGTATCGCCATCGCCGCCAGCTCTATGTGGAAGAAAAACCTCGGCGTCGAGGTGAAGCTGCAGAACCAGGAGTGGAAGACGATGCTGGATACCATGCATACGCATAACTTTGACGCCGTCCGCTATGCCTGGATCGCCGACTACGACGATGCCGCCACTTTCCTCAATACGTTCCGTACCGGTGATAGCGAGAACACCAGTCAGTACAGCAACCCGGCTTACGATGAGGCCCTGCGCAATGCGGCGAAAGCCTCCGACGTAGCGACCCGGGGCAAATACTATCAGCAGGCGGAAGATCTGCTGGCGCAGGATGTTCCCGCCATTCCGGTCTATCACTATGTGCGTACCCATTTAGTGAAACCCAGGGTGGGCGGTTTCACGCCAGATAAGCTGGGGTATTACTACACCAAAGACATGTACATTAAAAAATAGTCATCTGATAGTGGTGAGGAGCGCTGATTTTCTGTGCGAACTGCCTGAAATTCAGACGAATAACACAGAATTGTTTGTTTTTAAGGCAGTTGAACAAAATGGTGCTTTACAGCATCCGCCGAGGTGTTTATAGTGCGCCTCACACCGGAAGTGTGGCCGAGCGGTTGAAGGCACCGGTCTTGAAAACCGGCGACCCGAAAGGGTTCCAGAGTTCGAATCTCTGCGCTTCCGCCATATAAAAGAAGGGGTTACCGAAAGGTAACCCCTTTTTGCTTTTACCTGTAGCCGTCCTGACTGCACTTCACCTTCACCTCCCGACTCCGCAAACCCGCCATGTCTGTAGCGTTATCGCTGGCGAAAAGGTGACGATCAATCCATTGCAAATGGTTGTTATTTTAATTATTCAGCCTCTCGTTATAAACGGCAATGGTGCTGAGGAATAAAAACCATTCGGCAAAATATCTTCGTCTATACTTGGAAAAATGATGATTTACCTGCCATGGTTTTTACGCAGATACAGAGACCAGAGAGGTCAGCATGCCTGACATTAACCCGCAAAATATCAAAGAATTACGGGCGTTGGTTGAACAGCAATTAAAGTACACATTGTGTGTTAGCTTAAATAAAGCTACGCATGGCGATATTTTTAACGCGGTGGCGCTGGCCATTCGTCATTTTCAACAGGATCATTTTTTGTTGAGCCAGACGCGGCAACGTGAAGAGCATAAAAAGCGTGTTTACTATCTGTCGATGGAATTTTTACTGGGACAGTCGCTGCGTAATAACCTTTTGAATATGAATTTACTGGCGGAGATGCACCAGGTGGTGAATGACCTGGGGTTTGATCTTGACCACCTTCTTGACGAAGAACCCGACGCCGCGCTGGGTAACGGAGGGTTAGGGCGCTTAGCCGCCTGTTTTATCGATTCGATGGCCACCCTTGATATTGCCGCATCCGGGCATGGCATCAAATACGAATATGGTCTTTTTCGCCAATCCTTTCAAAATGACCAGCAGATCGAGCATCCGGATGACTGGCATTCCATGCACTCCCCGTGGTTGGTCGAACATCATGCGCAGCAAATCCTGATCCCGCTGGGAGGCTATATTGAACACAGCGAAGATGTTGATGGCAATTACAATCCAATGTGGCTGGGCTGGAAAACGATTATCGGTATACCCCATGACTATTTCGTTTCCGGTTACCGGGATACGACGACCAACAAGCTGCGGCTTTATAGCGCGGTGGCCTCTGACTCCTTTAATATCCATATTTTCAATCGCGGTGATTATATCAAGGCGGTGAGTGATAAAATCGCGTCGGAGAATATTTCAAAAATACTCTATCCATCCGATGAGGTGCTGACCGGAAAAGAGCTGCGGCTGACGCAAGAGTATTTTCTGGTGGCCTGTACGCTGCGGGATATATTTCGCGACTATGCCGAGGTTAATGACGATATTACTTTCCTGCCGCAGCATGTGGCGATTCAGCTGAATGACACCCATCCGGCATTAGCGGTGGTGGAGCTGATGCGTATCCTCGTCGATGAACACCGGCTGCCCTGGGAGCAGGCGTGGGAGATAACGCAAAACACCTGTGCCTACACGAATCATACGTTGATGCCGGAAGCGCTGGAGACCTGGCCGGTGACGCTGTTTGAAAAACTGCTGCCGCGTCATTTGCAAATTATATTTGAGATCAACCATCGTTTCCTTGAAGAGGTGGCCCGGCGCTGGCCGGATAAAAATCATCTGTTATCTTCGCTGTCTTTAATTGACGAACATCACGATAAGCAAATCCGCATGGCCAATCTGGCGATTGTCGGTAGCCATCGCGTGAACGGGGTAGCATGGCTGCATTCGGAACTGGTCAAGAAACAACTGGTGCCTGACTTCTATTTTATGACCCCGGAGAAATTCATTAATCAGACCAACGGCGTCACGCCGCGACGCTGGGTGCAGCAGGCTAACCCCGGCCTGGCCGCTTTTTTGCACCAACAGCTGGGGGAAGGGTGGCCAACCGATTTACCCTTGCTGTCCAGTCTGGAAAGCCTGGCCGATGATACTGCTGTTATTGATAATATCCGGGCCATTAAATTTGCCAACAAAACCGCGCTCAGCCAGCTGGTCGCTCAACGCTATGGCATCGTCCTCGATCCGCTGGCGATGTATGATTGTCAGGTCAAACGTATTCATGAATATAAGCGTCAGTTACTCAATATTCTTCACGTGATCGCGCTTTATCTGGATATCAAAGAGACAGGGAAAACTATCGCGCCTAAGGTGCATTTGTTTGCGGGTAAAGCGGCGCCGGGCTATCGGATGGCGAAGCTGATTATTCAGTTGATTAATACCGTCGCCCGGAAAATTAACCGCGACCCGCAGGTTGCCGGGCAGCTTAAAGTGGTTTTCCTCGAAGATTATAAAGTTTCGCTGGCGGAAAAAATCATTCCGGCCACGGATCTCTCTGAGCAGATCTCCACCGCCGGGACCGAGGCTTCCGGCACCAGCAATATGAAGTTTGCCATGAACGGCGCGTTAACCATCGGCACCTATGATGGGGCGAATATCGAAATCCGCGAGGCCGTGGGGATCGATAATTTTTATCTGTTTGGCGCCGTGGCGGAAGAGATTGAAGAGAGCCGGCGCCTTGGGCATCACCATAACTTCTATCATCAGAACCCGGCTATGGCGCGTGTTGTCGATACTCTCGTGTCTGGGTTGTTCACCAGCGATCGTGAGCTGTTTGCACCACTTCACCACATGTTGACTGAGGGCGATCATTACTGTCATTTACTGGATTTCGACAGTTATTGTCAGGCCCAGCGGCAGGCGATGGCCGATTTTGAACTGCCGGAACAATGGCACCGTCGGGCCTTACTCAATATTTGTCGGATGGGAGAATTTTCCAGCGACAGAACCATACGTGGCTACGCCCGGGATGTTTGGGGTATCACCTGCTAAAGAGAGAACACGCCGGCCGAAAAAGGGACTCGTCGACGGATATCAGTCACTATTGAGGATGAGCATGAACGTTGAATTACATACCGAGCAGGGCGTAAAAATTATTGTACCTCTTGTGCGCCGACTGGATGCTTCCGTCGTGCAGTCGTTTAAGCAGCAGCTTCTGGAGGCTATCGACCCGGATACCAAAAACGTGCTGCTGGATCTGAGCCACGTCGATTTCATCGACAGTAGCTGCCTTGGCGCGCTGGTTTCCATTCTGAAAAGCGTCAACGGTCAGGGCGAGTTGGCGCTGTGTTCACTCAATGACACGATTAAAAACCTGTTTAAGCTCACCCGTATGGATCGCATCTTTTCCATTAAGGAGACCCGACAGGATGCGCTGAATTCGTTGACTTAGTGATGAGGTTGGTGCAGGCCCGCGGGTTATGGAGCGCCCGCTCATTCTTCGACAATCCGCGCCTTTGGTTTGCTCAGCAGGAGCATCACCAGCGCGACGTAGGGCATCGGCTTCCAGAAATAGTAGCCCTGCAGCAGATGAATATTCTGGCGATTGAGATACTCCAGCTGGACCTGGGTTTCGACACCCTCGGCAATGATGCGCAGTGACAGTGTCCGCGCCATCTCTATCACGCAGTCCAGCAGCTTGCTTGACGGCGCCTCCCCGGTTACCCGGCCGACAAAACTCTGATCGATTTTGATATAGTCGAAAACCAGCTCGTGGAGACAGGAAAGCCCGGAATAGCCGGTGCCAAAGTCGTCCAGCGCGATGGAAAACCCGCGGGAGTGTAACGTATTGAGCTTGTCCACGACCGCGTCGTTGAGCAACAGCGGCTCCTGCTCCGTGATCTCCAGCATCAGCTTCACCGCTTTCCCCTCAAAGCCGCGCTGATAGTGCAGGCAGTCATCGATAAACGACGGGGCGTTGATATGTGATGCGCTGATGTTGACGCCGATATGAAACCCGTCCGGCAGCTTACTGAAGATGGGTCTCATCTGGGCGGCGACCTGCGCCATCAGGCTGCGGGTCAGCGGGATAATTAAGCCGGTACGTTCGGCTAGTGGAATAAATTCAGCGGGCGAACGCCACTGCGCGGTGGTGTATTGCCAGCGGGCGAGAATTTCCACGCCGTAGATCTCCCCGGTTTTCCCGTTCACCAGCGGTTGATAGTAGGGAACGATATCGCCCTGGGCGATGGCGTAGCGCAGGTTCTCTTCTTCAGAGGTATAGACATTGAGATATTTGCGCAGCAGGAAATAAAACAATAGCGAGACAGAGAAAATGAAAATCAGCAGACCGAAACCATTTTGAAATAAGCGGCCGGGGCTAAAAAAAGGCGACTCGGGATAGATAATGCGAAACGGGTAGTCCGGTGAGCTAAATATATCCTGATGTGGGCTGGCTTTCAGCGGCTCCACATCGCCATATCTGGCGATCATCTGATGGTTGACCGAGAGCGCCAGCCCGGCGTTATCCTCATCGCTATACAAGGCATCGCGCAAATGGATGTCGCTGATACTGACAATGACTCTCACCTGCGCTGAACGCGTGTGATAGATCAGCACCGGCCGCTTGTTAACCATCATCCTGGCGGGCAGCAGTTGCAGCAGCTCATCAGGCAAGGATTCCGGATGGAGCGTCAGTACCCGATTGCCGGGTAGCGACGAGCACCACACCTGGCCATCTTTTACCAGCACGATCGTGCGCAGATGCGGCTGCAGGGCGGCCTCAGTCCCGAGCTGGAACTGACCCTGCACGGAGCAACCGCGGCGGCTAACGTTCATTGCCGTCACCGTGGCGGCTCGGGCTTCATCCAGAATAACGGCGATTTTCTTCGCCGCCTGACGGGCGGCGGCGGCATGGGTGGCCTGGTCTGAATGCCACAGTTGCCAGTTAATGACGAACACGCCAGCCAGAAATACCACCAGCGCCAGGGAAAAGGAAATCCATGCGTTTCGCACTTTTGTCTTTTTCATTTATTACGCGTGCTATGTGAGGCGAGCATAAAATGAACCATCCATCCCGCTGAAAAGGCGTTATCCAATGATCGTAGAAGGGGGATAACCTCCGCGACGACGGAGCATGTAAAAACATGATCAGTATCACAATACCCGCCGGCAAAGACCGCGGATAACGTGCAGAGGTGGCTGTTCTGTCACGAAGGTAATAAAAAAATCGCAGCTTAATGTTTTCTTAATCTAAATTTCGGGAGTGGATGGTTTTAAGCATTTTCTAATCCCTAATAACCGACCGGCGCTATTTTTTGCTTTTTTAAGTTTATGATAATTGTTTTCATTATCATTCTTTTTTTGCTGTGATTTAATCCTCTCCGCTCAGGCTATTTACCGTTTTTTGCCCTATTTCATTAAGGATGCGTTCATGAAATTTCGCTTATCGCCCCTCCGTACGGCAGCGCTGGTTGCCGCTTCTCTGTTTCTGGCGCCGCAGGGGATGGCGGCTGACGCTCAGAACGGGATTGTGGTCTACAACGCCCAGCACGAAAATCTGGTGAAGTCGTGGGTGGATGGATTTACCAAAGAGACCGGTATTAAGGTCACGCTGCGCAATGGCGATGACAGTGAGCTGGGTAATCAGCTGGTTCAGGAAGGCTCCGCGTCGCCGGCCGATGTGTTTCTGACCGAGAACTCGCCGTCGATGGTGCTGGTCGATAATGCCAAACTTTTCGCCCCGCTGGATGCCGCCACCCTGCAGCAGGTTCCGGCGCAGTACCGTCCGCAGCATGGGCGCTGGATCGGCATTGCCGCGCGCAGCACCGTTTTTGTCTACAACCCGGTGAAAATCAGCGAGGCGCAGCTGCCGCATTCCCTGATGGATCTGGCAAAACCGGAGTGGAAAGGGCGCTGGGCGGCTTCGCCATCGGGGGCTGATTTCCAGGCTATCGTCAGCGCGATGCTGGCGCTGAAGGGTGAGCAGGCGACTCTCGACTGGCTGAAGGCGATGAAAACCAACTTTGTCTCTTACAAAGGCAATAGCACGGTGATGAAAGCGGTCAACGCCGGGCAGATCGACGGCGGGGTGATCTACCACTACTACCGCTTCGTCGATCAGTCAAAAACCGGCGAAAACAGTAAAAACACCCAACTGTATTACTTCAAACACCAGGATCCGGGCGCCTTCGTCAGCATTTCCGGTGGCGGTGTGCTGGCTTCCAGCAAACATAAAGCGCAGGCGCAGGCCTTTATTAAATGGATCACCGGCAAGCAGGGGCAGGATGCACTGCGCACCAATAACGCCTTCGAATATGCCGTGGGGGTAGATGCGGCCTCTAACCCGAAACTGACCCCGCTGAAAGATCTGGATGCACCGAAGGTAGAACCTTCCTCGCTGAACAGTAAAAAGGTCATTGAGCTGATGACGCAGGCTGGCCTGCTCTGATCCTGAGGAAGTGATGTTGCTATGTCTGTTCTGAGTTTGTCGCTCGGAAAGAAAACAGGACGCCTGCCCGAGCGCAGGCGTCCTGCATTTCCGATGGTGGCGTTAGCGCTGCTGTTTTCATTGCTGGCGCTGTTGCCGTTAGGGTTTGTGGTGGCGGTTGGGTTCGACACCGGCTGGCCGACCATTAAAGCGCTGGTCTTTCGTCCGCGGGTAGGGGAGCTGCTCAGCAATACCCTGTGGCTGACGGTGCTGGCGGTCCCCATCAGCATTGTGCTCGGCGTGACGCTGGCCTGGCTGACGGAACGTACTGCCCTTGCCGGTCGGCAGCTGTGGTCGGCGCTGGCGGTAGCCCCGCTGGCGATCCCGGCCTTTGTCCAGAGCTACGCCTGGGTCAGTGCCGTGCCTTCGCTGCATGGCCTCTCCGCCGGGGTGTTTCTCTCGGTGCTCGCCTACTATCCGTTTATTTATATGCCGGTGGCGGCCGTGCTGCGCCGCCTCGATCCCACCCTTGAAGATGTCGCCGCGTCGCTGGGCACGCCGCCGTGGAAAGTGTTCTTCCGGGTGGTGCTCCCGCAGCTGCGTCTGGCAATCTGCGGCGGTGCGCTGCTGGTGGCCCTGCATCTGCTGGCGGAATATGGCCTGTATGTGATGATCCGCTTCGATACCTTCACGACCGCTATTTACGATCAGTTCCAGTCGACCTTCAGCGGTCCGGCCGCCAATATGCTGGCAGGCGTGCTGGCCTTGTGCTGCCTGGCGATCCTGCTGCTTGAGAGCGCCTCACGCGGTAAAGCGCGTTACGCGCGTATCGGCGCCGGGGCGGCCCGCGAGCAGAAGCGGCTTGTGCTGGGTAAAGGGGCCGCTTTTGGCGCGCAGCTACTGCTTCTGCTGCTGGTGATGCTGGCGATGGGGGTTCCCTTACTGGTCCTGTGCCGCTGGCTATGGCTGGGCGGCATCGACAACTGGCTGCATGCCGATCTCTGGCATTCTCTGCGCCAGACCCTGCTCCTGGGGGCGGGCGGGGCGCTGCTGACAACGGTTTGCGCGATCCCCATTGCGTGGCTCGGCGTGCGCTATCCGCGCCCGTTGTTCCGCCTGCTGGAGGGGTGTAATTACATCACCAGCTCGCTGCCCGGTATTGTCACCGCGCTGGCGCTGGTGACGGTCACCATCCACTACGCCCGTCCGGTGTACCAGACCGAAGTGACGCTGTTTCTGGCCTATCTGTTGATGTTTATGCCGCGTGCGCTGATTAACCTGCGCGCCGGTATCGCGCAGGCGCCGGTGGAGCTGGAAAACGTTGCCCGTAGTCTTGGACGCAGTCCGGCCCGCGCCCTGTGGAGTATCACTATGCGGCTTGCCGCGCCGGGCGCGGCTGCAGGTGCCGCGCTGGTGTTCCTTGGCGTCAGCAATGAGCTCACCGCCACACTACTGCTTTCGCCGTTAGGCACCCGCACCTTGTCGACCGGTTTCTGGGCGTTAACCAGTGAGATCGACTACGTAGCGGCGGCACCGTACGCGCTATTGATGATCGTCATTTCGCTGCCGCTGACCGCGGTTCTTTATATGCAGTCGAAAAAAATGGCAGGGTTGTAACATGCTGGAATTGTCTTCTATTTCGAAATCCTTCGCTGATGCGCTGGTCCTCGATAATCTCAATCTGACCGTAGCGCCGGGGAGCCGGACGGCCATTGTTGGTCCGTCCGGCTCGGGGAAGACCACGTTGCTGCGCATTCTCGCCGGTTTTGAAACGCCCGATCGCGGGCGGATCGTCATGCACGGTAAGTCTCTGTTTGCCGACGGTGTGTTTGTCCCCGCCCACCAGCGACGGATCGGCTATGTTCCGCAGGAAGGGGCGCTGTTTCCTCATCTTAATGTTGCGGACAATATCGCCTGGGGGCTCGACGCCAGCCGTGAGGAGAAGCGTCGCCGCGTGGGGGCGCTAATGGAGATGGTCGCCCTCGACGCTGGTCTGGCGAGTCACTGGCCACACGAAATTTCCGGTGGCCAGCAGCAGCGTGTTGCCCTGGCCCGCGCGCTGGCTCAGCAGCCGGCGCTGATGCTGCTGGATGAGCCGTTTTCTGCACTGGATACCGGGCTGCGCGCCAGCACACGCAAAGCGACGGCGGACCTGCTGGCCGAGACGGGGATCGCCTCGATTCTGGTGACTCATGACCAGAACGAGGCGCTGTCGTTCGCTACGCAGGTGGCGGTAATGCGTCAGGGGCGCTTCGCCCAGGTTGGAACCCCGCTGACGGTTTACTCGCAGCCGGTGGATGAAGAGACGGCGTTATTTCTTGGCGATGCCCTGATCCTCCCCGCACGCCTTAGCCCCGGCCGGGCAAGCTGCGCGCTGGGGGACCTGGCGACGGACGCACTGCATCCTGCTGGCGAAGGTAGGGTGATGCTGCGTCCGGAACAGCTGAGCGTCAGTGTGAGCGGGCCGCAGGAAAGTACCGCCATTATCCGCGATGTCGATTTCTCAGGCCAGCTTTCCACGTTGACGCTGTCGATGGCTGGGCACGAGCGGCCGATTGTCCTGCGAACCGTGAGCCAGCCGGCGTGGCAGCCCGGCGCGATGGTGAGACTGACGGTCAGCGGCAAGGCGCGAGTGTTTAGCGGCTAATCCCTGAGCAGGCGGCGTCGGCTATCGACGGCGCCGCACGGAAAGCTAATTAGATGGCGGATGAAGCCGCTAGTATCCGCGCCACTGACCTCGTCGCCATGGAGTGGTAGTACGTTGGAACAATTCCGCGGGGTCAGTCCAGTTCCCGCCATTTTACCGAACCGTCGCTTTTTCATTCGTCCCGCTACGCTTAACTGTTATCCTGTCTCGCGATCGGCCCTGTTGTTACCATGAGACACCGCTATGCCTGAACTCCATACTCCTGCTAATCGCCCCGGCCCGGCCGCTGTGGCCCGGGTGACGCTCCTGCCTGCGCTGCTGGTTATCGTCGCTGTTGCTGTCGGCTGCGCCCTGGTGTCGCCTCCGGTCGGTACACGACACGAGATCCTGACTAACCCCGGCCTCTATATCGATCTGCTGGCGTTGTTGTTTCTGGTGTTTATGCTGTGGAGCTCGGCGAAGGTGCGGATGAGCCACATTGCCGTCAACTGGGTACGCTATGGGCTGCTGTTGTGGATTGCCGGCGGCACCTTTGACGTGATGGATGAGATCGTGGTTCAGCCGCGCTGGATGGGCTACTACTGCGAAGATCTGCTGCGCCTCTCCGGGATGCTGCTGACCGTGGTGGGGGTCTACAAAATTATTGAGCGAATCAATTTGCTGTACGTCGATGCGCGCTCGCAATCCCTGAAGGATGAACTGACCCAGTTACCCAACCGGCGTTTTTTCATTGATACCATTCGCGAGAAGTCCGGGCATGCGCTGGGACTCATGATTCTGGATATCGATTTTTTTAAGAAAATCAACGATAGCTGGGGCCACCTGGTGGGGGATGAAGTGTTATTTTCGCTGGGGAAACAGCTGGCGAAACTAACCAGCGAGCAGGTCCAGCCGGCGCGGATCGGTGGGGAAGAGTTCGCCATTATCGTCGATGGCCTGTCGGAGCCCGAGCTGCACGCTCTGGCGCAGTCGATCCTTGCTAACGCTCGCACCATCCTGATCAATCATCAGACGCCGCTGTCGATCAGCATTGGCGTCGGAACCTGGCGGCCAGGCGAAGCGCAGGAGACGTTTATCCGTAAAGTCGACGAGGCGCTGTACAAGGCCAAGCATAACGGCCGCGGCCGCGTGGAGTGGGCGCCATCTGCCGGTGCGGCAGGTTAGGCCTGCTGCGCGCTACGGCAGTGTCGCCGATACTCCGATGGCGAGCGTTCTGTGTAGCGTTTAAAAACCCGGCAAAAATAGTTGCTGTCGACAAAGCCGCAATTGTGCGCAATCTCTTTCACCTTCAGGTCATAGCCGCGCAATAGCTGCTTCGCCTTTTCCAGGCGAACCCGGGTCAGATACTCATTAAATCCCACCGAGCCTGATTTCTGAAAAATATGCGAAAGATAGTTGGGCGTGATGTGAAAACGTTTGGCTACCGATTCCCGCGTCAGCGGTAGACTGAGATTTTCCTCGAGGTAGTCCTGGACGGCGAGAAACAGATCCCGGCTGCGGCTGACGCGCATCTCCAGCCCGACCAGCTGTTCACGACAATGACTCAGCAGCGCGGCGATCACCAGTCGCGCGGTCAGCGGGTCGGGCTGCAGGCTGACTTCATTCAGGCTCAGCAACAGGTAGGAACCCACGCGCGGCCCAAGCCGGGAAACGCTCTGTTTTTCCGTGTGCAGGCTTTTTCCGTCCCAGCGCTGAATACTGAATCCCAGTTTCTGCCGACCAAACAGAATGCTCAGGGTAGTGGCCGGGCCGGTCCACTGCGGCAGCGTCCACTTCCCCGCCTGCACGTACAGTACCTGCAGCGTGGTTAACGTCGAGGCGGCCAGCGGCAGTCCCTGTTCATTCAGTTGGCCCTCCAGCACAATTTCCAGACGCGGAAACGGCACGTTGAAGGCGAGGGCAGGCACGGAGATATCCGGCTCAGGAAATCTCACCTGTAAGTGATCTTTTTGACCGATTAACCGATGCAGTATATCCGGCAGATCTTCAATCATTCTTTGCCCTCAGCATGCGCATTATCCTGTTGATGGTAATCTATTTTTTCCTTCCCGGCAGCGTTAGTTTAGCCATTTTGCGCAGCGGATTGCCGGCCAGCTGTAGCGCATGCATCGCCGGAAAAGAGATTATTGATGCCCATCACACTTTGTGAGCTCGCATACGTATGTCCAGTTTTTCGTAGCGCTCGCCTCCTGTTATACCGCGGAGGGGCCAGTAGAGTTTGTTTGTGTTATCGGAACGTTAAAAAGGAACGCAAAATGAACTCATCATCGGCTAACTTTCTCGATGCGTTAGGCGCCAGCCAGACGCTCAGCGCGCAAATGAAACACGAGCTCGACACCCTCGGCTACACCGTCGTGCATAACGTCGTTGACGCCCAGTGGCTGAGCGAAATGCGCCTGCTCATTGACACCCTGGTTGAACGCGAAGGCGATAATCTGGCGATGGAGCACCATCAGGAGGCGACGGCGACGCGGATCGCTAACCTGATTAATAAGGGGGTTATCTGGGAGAAAGTCTGGTCACACCCGCTGATCCTCTCCGCTTGTCGCTATATCTTCAACGGGGATTTTAAAGTCTCCAGCCTGAACGCCCGCGAGGCGCTGTATAACGGCGGCCACCAGCCGCTGCACGCTGACTGGAAAAAGCCGCGCCCGGATTTTCCCAAAGTCCACCTGGTGAATACCATCTGGGCGATAGACGATTTGAGCGCCGCCAACGGCGCGCCGCGGATCATTCCTGGTACCCACCTCCGCCCCGAGTTACCAGAGGAGGTGCTGGCCGACCCGGAACAGGCCCATCCCGATGAGATTGTGTTTGCCGCGCCGGCTGGCAGCGTGATGATCTACAACGCCCACGCCTGGCACGGCGGCACCCGTAATCGTGAAGGCAGCAGACGACGCGTACTGCATGGGTTATATATCGATCGTGCGGATACGCCGCAGCAGGATCAGCGGCGCTGGCTGACGCCGGAGACGGCAAGCCGCCTGACGCCGGCGCAAAAGTGGCTGCTGGATGTAGAATAAGGCCTGTTGCCGGTCAGGGAAGTTCTACATAGACGACCGGCTTTTTCATGATGCTTTTCACGGCCTCGACGATCTGCTGCGGCTGCAGCAGGAAGCTCTTGATGCTGGTTTTAATCGTCCGCAGGCCGCGAAAGCGCTGAGGGTCGTCGATTTCGATATCCGTCACCAGCAGCACCACTTCGGCGCGGGCGATATCTTCCGCGGTGATCCGATTTTCTACGCCGAGCGCCCCCTGGGTTTCCACCTTCAGGTGCCATTTTTCATGATGACCGACCTTTTCCAGTCGTTCGGCGGCCATGTAGGTATGCGCCACGCCGCTGACGCAGGCGGTGACGGCGACAATATTGAAGTCCATAACATCCTCCTGGCGTTAACCGCCGATAGTGACGTGGAAACCGGCCGCTTCGGCCATCACCCGATATGGTTGAATTTCCGCTTCGTCAGGCGCTTTCACGCTGGCCAGCGTCCAGGGTTTGCCCAGCAGACGGTATTTGGGCTCGCCATATTGATGAAACGGCAACAGGTGCATTTCTTTTAGCGCGAAAGGGGCGAGGAACGCCAGAATCTGGCGAAAATTATCGGTATTCAGTGTGTAGCCCGGGATCAGCGGCACCCGCGGGATCAGGTTGATTTTTCTCGCCGCCAGCTGGCGAAAATTGTCCAGCACCCGTGGCTGATTCATTCGCAGCAGCGACCGCGCCCGCTCAGGTTCCATGATTTTAAAATCAAACAGCACTTCATTGCAGGCTTCGGCCACCGGCAGGAAGCGGTCAAAAGCGCCGTCGCCCGCGGTTTCGATGGCGGTGCGGATCCCCCACTGGCGCAGGCGCTGGAGAAAGCGGGCGGCAAACCCGGCCTGCATGAGCACTTCGCCCCCGGAGAGGGTGACGCCGCCGCCGGAGGCGCGAAAGAAGACCTCATCCTTCAGCACCTCCTGCAACAGGTTATCCAGCGTCACATCGCGGCCAATCTGTTCCCACGCTCCGGACGGACATTCGGCGACGTCCTGCTGGCAGCGCGTGCAGCGCAGGCATTTACTCTCCCGGCGCAGGGTCTGAATCCTGGGTGAAATTGATTCGGGATTGGCGCACCCCGGGCAGGTATGAGGGCAGCCTTTAAAAAAGACCACCGTGCGGATCCCCTGGCCATCGTTGAGCGAGTAGCGCTGGAGGTTAAAAATACGCGCCCGATCGGCGCGCGTGTCGATGACCTCACAGCTGATGCGCGGTGCGGCGGATAATGTCATCCTGAATCTCCTTCGACAGCTCAACAAAGAAGGCGCTGTAGCCCGCGACCCGTACCACCAGGCCGGCATAGTCCTGCGGCCGCTGCTGCGCTTCACGCAGGGTGTCGGCATTGACCACGTTGAACTGAATATGCTGCAGCTTGAGCTTGCAGAAGGCCTGTAAAAAATCGGCCAGTTTGTTCAGGCCGCCGTCGCCGGCCAGCGTTGCCGGAGTGAATTTGACGTTCAGCAGCGTACCGTTCGACAGCAGATAGTTATCCAGCTTGCTGACCGATTTCAGCACTGCCGTCGGCCCCTGGGAATCCTGACCGACCATCGGCGACAGGCCGCCGTCCGCCAGCTGTTCGCCGGCCAGTCGCCCGTCCGGGGTGGCGCCCACCACCGAACCCAGCGGCACGTGCGCGGAGACGGTGTAGGAGCCGGGGGTAAAAAGGCCGCCGCGCGGGTTCAGATACTGCTCGACTTCTTTGCAGTAAAAACGCAGCAGATCGGCGCTAATATTGTCGACATCGTCGATATCGTTGCCGTATTTGTCAAAACGGTTAATCAGCCGGGCGCGGATTTTTTCCCCTTCTGGCGTCTGGAAATTGGCTTTCAGCACGGCCATCAGTTGGTCAAAGCTGAGACGCTGCTGGTCGAAGACCATACCCTTCAGGGCGTACAGCGAATCGCTCAGGTTAGCGATCCCGATACCCTGGACGCCGGAGAAGTTATAGCGCGCGCCGCCGGCGGTGATATCTTTGCCGTGCTGCACGCAATCTTCAATGAACGAGGAGAGCAGCGGGACCGGCGCCCAGTCGCGGTGGCCGATATCGCAAATGTTGCTGCCCTCGACCATCAGCTTGATGTAATGGCGAATTTTGTCGCGGATCTGGCAGATAAGGCCGTCCCAGCTGACGTCAGGCTGATGTTCATTTTCCTGCAGCACAATTTCCATCACCTTCAGCAGATTAAACATGGCGATATCATGCAGGCCGTAGGTGCGCCCTGGAATAGAGAGCTCCACGCAGCCGACCACCGCGTAATCGCGGGCATCTTCCAGCGACACGCCGCGGTTAAGGAAGGCCGGGACCACCACCTCATCGTTGAAAATCTGCGGGATCCCGGTACCCAGGCGAATGGTCTCAGCGGTTTTACGCAGGAACGGGCGATCAATCAGCTCGTTGACCCGCACGCCCAGATTCGGCTGCGGCAGCTGAACGTTTTGATAGGCGTCGAGGCATAAAAATGACAGCACGTTGACCGCGCTGCGCCCGGTGTCCGTCAGCCCGCCGAGCAGGGCGGTATAGCCGGTGGGAAAACCCGCGAAATAGCGCGCGCTGCTGGAGGAGCGTAGCAGGACGATATCGTTGCATTTCACCCACAGCGACTCCAGCAACTCCTTGAGATACGCGGGATCCTGACCCTGATTCAGCGATGCCTGATAAAACGGCAGCATATACTGGTCAAAACGCCCCAGCGAAATCGAGCTGGCATTGGATTCGTACTGCAGAATGATATTCATATACCAGAACAGCTGGCAGGCCTGGGGAAAGTCCGTTGGCCGGTGTTGCGCGTTGTGGCGCGAAATCGCGGCGATGGTTAACAGCTCCTGCTGACGCTGCGGGTCCTGACAGTGCCCAGCCATCTCCTCGGCCAGCGCGGCGTAGCGCAGAATATGGCGCTGGGAAGCTTCCAGCAGGATCAGTACCGCCTGATAAAAGGGGTTCTCCGGTTGCCGGGCGCAGTGCGTTTTGAGTTCGGCGACCAGGGCGCCAAGGCCATGATTCAGCAGCCGTGGATAGTCGATGATGATATGGCCCTGGCCTTTATCGGTCTGGTTCACGCTGAATATCTGGGTGTTGACGGCGGCCTTGACCTCTTCAGTCATCTGGCCGTTGATGAAATCTTTCATTGAACGCTTTTCCCAGTAGGGGTACAGCGCTTCGCGGTAGATTTGCTTATCTTCTTCGCTTATCGCGAAGCGGTCCTGTGGTCGGGTCGGAAAGGCGTCGAGCTCGTTGAGCAGCCAGTAGGGGTCCATCTCGGGCGACATAATCCCTGCCCGCGGTTTGACGGTGCGGTTGCCGGCGATCAGTTCATCCTCACGAATCGAAATCATCACCTTATCGAGGATCCACGCGGTGGCTTTCGCCCGGCGGATAATCACCGGCTCGCCCTCCGTCTGCCGATGGCTGGCAGTGTAGAGTAATGCGCGCTCAAGGGAGATTTCGCGCGGCTGGGCGAACAGGCTGGCTTTCAGGCGTTGGGTACGATTCGTCATGATAAACTCCATGTTGTGGCGAAGGGCGCGAAGGCGCCCTTTTAAGGCTTCAGGCGCTCTGGGAAAGGTGGCTGTCTATCTTGTTCATGATGGCGTCGGCGCGCTTGACCGCATCGCTGATATTGACGCGCACGATAGTTTTCCCGGCAAAACGCTCTTCGAATTTGATGCCGATATCTTTGGTCAGAATGACCATATCGGCGGCGGCAATCTCCTCCGCCGTCAGTTCGTTTTCAATGCCAATGGAACCCTGCGTTTCAACCTTGACCTGCCAGCCTTTGGCTTTGGCGGCGCTTTCCAGCGATTCAGCGGCCATGTAGGTGTGAGCCACGCCCGACGGGCAGGCGGTGACAGCGATAATGTGGGTCATAATCTGTTCCTTCCAGTCTGTTAGTTAATTTCGAAATCAAGGTCTAGTTCATCGTCAGCGGCGACGTCAGTGGGTTTCTTTTTGGCGAAGGCTTTCAGCAGGATGACGCAGGCAGCGCTGACGCAGGCGCCGACCAGCAGCGCGGCAACAAACCCGAGCTTGCCCTGGACCACCGGCAGCACGATGAGCCCGCCCCAGCCGGCGTAACACTGGGCGCCCATCAGCGCGGCGGTGACGCAGCCGCTGGCGGCGCCAATCATATTGGCCGGAATGACGCGCAGCGGATCCGCGGCGGCAAAGGGAATCGCCCCTTCGGTCACGCCGACACAGCCCATCACCAGCGCGGCTTTGCCGGTTTCCCGCTCTTCGGCGGTGAAATATTTGCGGCCAATCAGCGTCGCCAGCCCCATGCCCAGCGGCGGTACGGCGATACCGACGGCAGCGATAGCCACCACGCTGTAGACGCCCTGCGAAACGCAAATCAGCATGAAGGCGTAGGCTACTTTGTTCACCGGGCCGCCCATATCAAAGGCCAGCATCAGACCGATAATGATGGCCAGCACCACGATGCTGCCCTCGCGCATCCCCTGCAGCCAGCCGGTCAGGTTAGCGGTCAGCGCGCCAACCGGCTCGCCAAGCCCCCACATCATGATCCCGGCGGTGATAAAGGTGCCGACGATGGGAATGATGAAAATCGGCATCACCGAGCGCAGAACTTTATGTACGGGGATTTTTTTCAGGTAATAGACCACCAGGCCGCCAATCATGCCGGCGATCAGCGCGCCGAAGAAACCGGCGCCAAAGCTGTTGCCCACCCAGGCGCCGATGGCGCAGGGGGCCAGCGCAGCGCGGTCAGAAATGGAGTAGCCGATGTAGGCGGCGAGAAAGGGCACCATCAGCGTCAGCCCGGCGACGCCGATATCAAAAAGTTTCTTCAGATTAGGGTCGGTGGCGGCATCGGGTACCGCGCCTTTGCCATACAACATGACGGAGACCGCCAGCAGGATCCCGCCGGAGACCACGAAGGGGATCATATGTGACACGCCGGTCATCAGATGCTGGCGGGTATTTTTTAGTATTTGCACCAGTTCGTTCATTGCTTGCTCCTGAGCGCTGTAGGGCCCGTGACAGTATTGATGCCTCAACATTAGAAAAAGGGCGGGGTATTAAACAGTAGAGAAAAAGTGCATTTACTGGATATTTGTAAGGTGAGAAAAGAATTGCGATCCACCTCAAATCTTAGTAGTGACAGGAGAGATGAGCGCTAACAGGGTGGAATTGTGATGGCGGGCATAAAAAAATATTGTGTGTACAATAGTCCAGTAATTGCCAGTTTTATCACCTAGTCCCTGGGGCCGTCTTTTATTACTTTTGAGGAAATAATGGATTGCTCTGGAGGAAGGCGATGGCTCTGGTCATTGAATTTACATGTGATTTGCCCAACGGCGTGCATGCGCGTCCGGCCAGTCTGGTCGAAACGCTGTGTAACCGTTTTTCATCAGCGGTTGAGTGGCGGAACTTGCGCCGCGAGACCGGCGGAAATGCCAAGAGCGCGCTGGCGATTATCGGCAGCAATACCCTGAAGGGCGACGCCTGCCAGCTGCTTATCAGCGGCGAAGATGAAGCTGAGGCATTCGCCGCGTTAACGGCTTTTATGCGCGATGAATTTCCCCACTGTGACGCGCCGCTGCCCGCTGCGCCAACGCTGGATGTCCAGCCGGTGCCAGAGTCGCTTTCGCGGCTGAACCCGACGCTGTTTCATGCCCACCCGGTGTGCGCCGGCAGCGCGGGAGGGACGCTGGTTCATCTCAAATCACGCGATCTGCACGAGCTGGGCGAACTGCCCGTCGCCGCCAGTCCCGAACAGGAGCAGGCGGCGCTGGATAATGGCCTGCGCCTGCTGGTGAAAGATATCGAGCTGCGGCTGCTGGACAATGACGGCACCGCCAGCGCGATCCTGGAAGCTCACCGTTCGCTGGCGACGGATGCCTCGCTGCGCCAGCACCTGCTTGGCGGTATTCTCACCGGGTTGAGCTGCGCCCAGGCGATTGTCGCCACCGGCGACCACTTCTGCGCCCAGTTCCGCGACTCCGGCAACAGCTATCTGCAGGAGCGGGTACTGGATGTACGCGACGTTTGCTTCCAGCTGTTACAGCATATCTACGGCGAAGCCCGTTTCCCGGCGCCGGGCCAGTTGCGGGAAGCGGCCATTTGTCTTGCCGACGAGCTGACCCCCAGCCAGTTTCTGGAACTGGATAAAACGCATCTCAAAGGGCTGCTGCTGCGCAGCGGCGGCACCACCTCGCATACCGTGATTCTGGCACGCTCATTCAATATCCCTACTCTGGTAGGCGTGGATTTAGCCGCGCTGCTGCCGTGGGTGGATACGCAGGTGCAGATTGACGGCAACGCCGGGCTGCTGGTGGTGGATCCGAGTCCGGCGGTAGCGCGCTACTATCAGCAGGAGGCCTGGCTACAGGCGCAAATCCGGCAACAGCAGCAGGTATGGCTGGATAAAGCCGGGCAGACGCAAGACGGTATCCGCGTGGAGATCGCCGCCAATATCGCCCATTCGGTGGAAGCGGTGGCGGCATTCAACCAGGGCGCGCAGTCGGTAGGGTTGTTCCGCACTGAAATGCTGTATATGGATCGCCCGAGCGCGCCGTCGGAAGATGAGCTCTACAACATCTTCTGCCAGGCGCTGGAACCCGCTGCCGGGCGCAGCATTATCGTGCGGACTATGGATATCGGCGGTGATAAGCCGGTGGCCTATCTCAACATCCCTGCGGAAAACAATCCGTTCCTCGGCTACCGCGCGGTGCGCATCTATGAAGAGTATCAGGCGCTGTTTCACACTCAGCTACGGGCGATTTTACGCGCCTCGGCGCACGGCTCGCTGAAGATTATGATCCCCATGATTTCATCAATGGAAGAGATCCTGTGGGTGAAAGAGCGACTGGCGGAGGCCAAACAGTCGCTGCGCGCCGAGCAGATCCCGTTTGATGAAAAGATCCCGCTCGGCATCATGCTGGAAGTGCCGTCGGTGATGTTTATCATCGATCAGTGTTGTGAAGAGGTGGATTTCTTTAGCATCGGCAGCAACGACTTAACGCAGTATCTGCTGGCGGTCGATCGTGATAATGCGAAAGTGACACGCCATTATAACAGCCTGAATCCCGCCTTCCTGCGCGCGCTGGACTATGCGGTACAGGCGGTGCATCGGCAGGGGAAATGGATTGGTCTGTGCGGCGAACTGGGGGCCAAAGGATCGGTGCTTCCGCTGCTGGTAGGCCTCGGTTTAGATGAATTGAGCATGAGCGCGCCGGCGATCCCGGCGACCAAATCGCGCCTGGCCCAGCTGGACAGCCGCGCCTGCCGCCAGCTGCTGAATCAGGCCATGCAGTGCCGTACCTCACTGGAAGTGGAGCATCTGCTGGCCCAGTTCCGCATGCGTCAGCAGGATGTGCCGCTGGTGAGCGCCGAGTGCATTACGCTCAATAGCGACTGGCGCAGCAAGGAGGAGGTGCTGAAAGGGATGACGGATAACCTGCTGCTGGCCGGACGCTGCCGCTATCCGCGAAAGCTGGAGGCTGACCTGTGGGCCCGCGAGGCGGTGTTCTCCACCGGTCTGGGCTTTAGCTTCGCCATTCCGCACAGTAAATCCGAGCATATCGAGCAGTCGACCATCAGCGTCGCGCGGCTGGCGCAGCCGGTGATATGGGGCGATGAAGAGGCGCAGTTTGTGATTATGCTGACGCTGAACAAGCACTCGGCGGGCGATCAGCATATGCGAATCTTCTCGCGGCTGGCGCGGCGCATTATGCACGCGGAGTTCCGTCAATCTCTGGTCTCCGCGGAGAGCAGCGAGGATATTGCCGACCTGCTGCGCCGCGAGCTGGAACTGTGATCTGCACACCGGCCAGCACCGCTGGCCGGTGTGCGCTTTACAAATCCAGCACCAGGCGGCCGCCTTTGGCGCGCGAGCAGCAGATCAGCATACTCTGCTGGCTGGCTTTCTCTTCCTCGCTGTAATACTGATCGCGGTGGTCCGCTTCCCCTTCCAGAATCATCGTTTCGCAGGTGCCGCACACCCCTTCGCGGCACAGGCATTCCACCTTCGCCGCTTTGTTATTCTCAATAACCTGCAAAATGGTCATGTCCTGCGGTACGGTAAATTCGCGTCCGGAACGCGCCAGCACCAGGGTAAACGCCTCTCCGCCTTTATCCTCAACGATAAACTGCTCAAAGTGCAGCTGACTGGCGGGCACCTGATGGCGTTCGGCGGCGGCTTTCACCGCCTCGTTAAGCGCCGCCGGGCCGCAGGTATACACGTGGGTTCCGGGCTCGAGGTCGGCGAACAGGCGCGGCAGGTCGAGACGGCTGCCGAGCGCTGATACATGAACATTGACCCGATCTCGCCACGGCGCGGCGCTGAGCGCATCGACGAAAGCATTATTGTCGGCGTCGTGGAAACAGTAGTGCAGCTGCCAGTCGGCCTGCTGTTGTTCCAGTTCCGGAATATGCGACAAGAATGGCGTAATGCCGATACCGCCGGCGATCAGCAGATGTTTTCGCGCCTGTGGTTCGATGGCGAACAGGTTGTTGGGCGTGGACACCGTCAGGGTATCGCCCGGGCGCACCTGCTGGTGCATAAAGCGCGAGCCGCCTTTGGAAGGCGACTCAAGACGCACCGCAATCTGCCAGCTGGTGGTATCCAGCGGCGAGCTCATCAGCGAATAGGCGTTACTGTAGCGCTGCTCGCCATCCTGCATCTGGACGATAATATGGCTGCCGCCGCTGAATCCCGGCAGCGGGGCGCCGGTCGGCGACACTAGCGTAAAACGCTTCACCTGGGCGGTGATCTGTTCAACATCGCGAACGATCGCCTCAAAAATTTGATAATCAGACATCGCTGAACTCCATCAAAAATCCCGGCGTGGCCAGCGCCGCCGCCGGGAGAGGACATTTACAACCCCTGGCAGAGATACTTCATCTCCAGGTAATCTTCGATTCCGTGTTCCGACCCTTCGCGGCCAAGGCCGGACTGCTTCACTCCGCCAAATGGCGCGACTTCGTTGGAAATCAGCCCGGTATTGATGCCGACCATCCCGTATTCCAGCTGCTCGGAGACGCGCCAGATACGGGCGGCATCGTTGCTGTAAAAATAGGAGGCGAGACCGTAGATGGTGTTATTCGCCTGCTCGATGACCTGCTGCTCATCGTCAAATTTCACCAGTGCGGCCACCGGGCCGAAAATCTCTTCCTGCAGCAGCAGTGACCCCGGCTGTACGTCGCCGATAACCGTAGGGATGAAGAAATTACCGCCCAGTGGGTGCGCTTTACCGCCGGTTAACAGCGTTGCGCCGCGGGTCAGGGCGTCGTCGAGCAGGGACTGGACTTTGCGCCCGGCGTCGGCGTTGATCAGCGGGCCAATCTGTACATCGGACTCGCTGCCATCGCCAACTTTCAGGGCGGCGACGCGGGCCACGAACTTATCGCAGAATTGGTCGTAGACGGCGCGATGAATATAGAAGCGGTTAACGCAGACGCAGGTTTGCCCGGCGTTGCGGAACTTGGCGATCAGCGCTCCCTCGACCGCTTTATCGATATCGGCATCGTCAAAGACGATAAACGGCGCGTTACCGCCGAGCTCTAAAGAGAGCTTTTTGATGGATTCCGCGCACTGGCGCATCAGCACGCGGCCAACTTCGGTCGAGCCGGTAAAGGAGAGTTTACGCACCCGCTCATCGCCGGTGAACACCGCGCCAATTTCGCGCGACTGGCCGGTAACGACGTTAATAACGCCCTGCGGGATCCCGGCCTGAATCGCCAGTTCCGCCATCGCCAGCGCGGTAAACGGCGTTTCGTTAGCCGGCTTAATCACCATCGTGCAGCCAGCGGCCAGCGCCGGGCCGGCCTTACGGGTGATCATCGCCGCCGGGAAGTTCCACGGGGTGATCGCCGCGCAGACGCCCACGCCCTGGCGGATCACCATCAGGCGTTTATCCGCGCCAGGGGAGGGGATTATTTCGCCGTTGGCGCGTTTGCCCTGTTCGGCAAACCACTCGATAAACGAGGCGGCATAGGCGATTTCGCCTTCGGCCTCCGCCAGCGGCTTGCCCTGCTCGGCGGTCATGATCTGCGCCAGCGCGGTTTTGTTTTCGAGGATCAGGCGGTGCCAGTTTTTCAATAGCGTGGCGCGCTGAGCGGCGGTTAATGCGCGCCAGGCCGGCAGCGCGGCCGCGGCGGCATCCACGGCCTGCTGCGCTTCCGCCCGACCCATATTAGGGATCTGGCCGAGCGCCGCGCCGGTGGAAGGATTGCTGACGGCAAGCGTCGTGCCGTCGGCGGCGTCGCGCCAGCTTCCGGCAATCAGCGCCTGCTGGCGAAACAGATCTGAGTGAAACACGGACATAGCAAACTCCTTCAACGATTACGGCTGGAACACCTGGGCCACCAAATTGTGGAAATGGGCGATACCGTGCTCGGAGATACCGCTGCCGCTGTTATCCGCCATAATGCGTCCCTGGCCGCGATAGCCGCGGGACTTCAGCCCCTTCTGCACGCTTTCCACCAGGCGTAAATCTTCCGGGCGGAACACGTCGCGATACCACTCAATCAGCGCTTTCTGATCGTCAGTCAGCTCTTCGTTGGTGAAATAGATGTCGTAATTCTGCAGAGTGGTCTCTTCATCCACCGGGAATTCATAGATCACGGTCATCATGCCCTTGATCGGCGTCACGTTGAACATGGTGCACGGCCATAGCCAGAAACCGTGGAACGCGGCTTCGGTACCTTCTTCGAATTTAAACGACTGCTCGGACGGCTTGGCGAAGCCATACTGCAGCGTCCATTTGCCGTGCATGGTGTGCCAGTAACGGTCAACCTGTACGGAATCCGAGAAGCCCGGGTGCGCCGGGCCGCAGTGGTAACATTCCAGATAGTTATCGACGATATTTTTCCAGTTCGCCGGGGTGAGAGTGGTAAAGCGCGCTGCCAGTTTCAGGTCATGCACGTCCGGGCAGGCTTCCAGCACTTTGTCCTGCAGGCCCGGCAGCTGCGTTTCCACGCTCTCCGCTTGCGGGTTCATATTGATAAACACAAAGCCGGCATACTCTTCCAGGCGAACCCGCACCAGCGTTGCCTTTTCGCTATCGAAATTCGCCACGTTTTCGCAGTTGCGGGCGTGGGCGAGATTGCCGTCAAGCTTGAAGGCCCAGGCGTGATAGGGGCAGGTAATCACGTTTTTGGCTTTACCTTCACCGCTCAGCAGCTGGTGGCCGCGGTGCGGGCAGACGTTATAGAAAGCGCGCAGAATATTGTCGCGGCCGCGGACGATAACGATATTTTCGCCAATGATCTCCCGGGTGATGTAGTCGTTCGGCCGGGCGACCTCGCTGCCGTGGGCGACGCAAATCCAGCTATTGGCGAAGATGCGCTCTTTCTCGTGCTCAAACGCCTGGCTGTCGGTATAAAAACGGGCCGGAATGGTCCAGGCATCCTGCGGATTGGCGCAAAAGTTAATCGGCAGAGTAAAGTCAGGGCTCAAATTGCTCATGTAAGGTCACCTTGTGATTATTGTCAGTAAGAGGTTTTACAGCGACTGGCCGTCGCCTTTGAGTACCGTGCCAACCGGTAGCGTCTCGGCTTTAATCATTGGCTCGGGCGTATGGGTTTCTATCTGATTGACCGGCACGTGGGCGTAGTCCTGTTTTAGCCAGCGCACGAAGCCGCCGGTTTTAATCAGTAAAATGGCCAGGAATGGTAGGGCGGTCAGCACCACGGTGGTTTTCATGGTCTCAAGCGAAGCGCCGGTAAACAGAATCGATAGCGGGATGAGGGTGATCACCACGCACCAGAACAGGCGCATGCCGCGATCCGGATCGTCGCCTTCGCGCAGGTTGCGGGTGCTGGTCGCTGCCATGGTGTAGGCCACCGCATCCATGTGCGAGGCGAGGAAAACAATCATCACAAACAGATAGGCGGCGAGGAACAGCTTACCTGCCGGCAGCGACATCAGGACCTGCTGGACGGCGGTTTCGCCGCCGAGAGTCTGCATCACCTGCGGTACGTTAATCACGCCGTTAACGAACTGGTGCATGGCGTAGCTTTCCATCACCCCAAAGAAGAACCAGCAGCCGGCGGTGCTACCAAGGAGCAGTCCCCATATCACCTCTTTGATTTTGCGCCCGCGGGAGACGCGGGTGACGAACATCGCCACGCCCGGAGTATAGGAGATCCACCACAGCCAGTAGAAGACGGTCCAGTTGCGGGTAAAGGCGCCGTCGCCGAGGGGATCGGTAAACAGACTCATCTGCAGGAAGTTCTGAGTCGTCAGGCCGACGGCGTTAATGATGTTATTGGTGATGAATTCGGTCGGACCAACCAGTAATACCACCAACGGCAGCAGAAACGCCCCCCAGCCGACCATTTTGCTCAGGCGCTGCAGGCCGTTGTTGATGCCAATCCACGAGCTCATGCAGAAAATACCGCCGGAGAGCAGGATCACAAACGCCTGCACGGTGAAGTTATCCGGCAGCCCGGTCAGCGCTGACAGGCCGCGGGTGAAGGTGGCGGCAGTGACCACCAGCGAAATGGTTAACGCGCCGACGGTAGCGATCAGGAACATCAGATCGACCAGACGGCCCCAGAAGCCCTGCGGACTCACTCCGGTGATCGCTGAAATGATCCCGGAGAGGCTGAGGCCTTTATTTTTCCGCACGTGGAAGTGATAGGCCATGATCAGCGAAGCGAGAGTGTAGGTCGCCCAGGCGCTAACCCCCCAGTGGAAGAAAGAATAAGGGATGCTGTATTCCAGCGCTTTCGGCGATTGCGGAGCAATGTTCAGGCCCGGGGTCTGGTAGTAATAAGCCCATTCGGCAACGCCCCAGTACAGCGTGGAGGAGCCGAGCCCGGCGCAGATAAACATAAACAGCCATGAGAGGGTACTGTATTCGACTTTACCTTCGCCGAGACGGATATTGCCGTATTTGCTGGTCGCCAGATAGAGCACCAGTCCCAGCGCCAGTACCTGTACCGTGGAACCCAGCAGCCGGGTCACGCCGTTAAAAATCGAATCAGCCGCCTGCGCGGTTTGCTGCGGGAAGAGACTTAATGTAGCGGCGATGAAAACAATGGCCGCCAGGCTGATGGCAATCAGCGGCACATCTTTTTTCTTTACGTTGCTCAACATGGGTGATCTCCTGGGCATGATTGCCCGTCGGTGGCTTTAGCCTGTCGTTGTTATCACGCTGTAGGGTCAAGGTTCGTAGCAAAAAGCTATTAACAATCGGATTATTTCTTCGTTACATGAATTAAACAATTGGCCGATTCGTGAAGCAATAAAACACGGAACGGAAATAATAAAAGGTGAATTGGCGCAGGTTCTGTCCTTTCAGGAATTAATAAAGTTCACCGCTGTGATGCGGTCCACTTGTCAATCGTGGGGGATTCTGCATAGCGAAAAGAGAGGGAAGTTGGCGCAGGTCTTCCCGGGTAGCGGCTGCGCCTTACCCGTGCTTGCTACTCGCGGTGTCGTTTTTTTGTCGGGTGGCGGCTAACGCCTTGCCCGACCCGAAGCCTGCAGGGATAAGTCGAAGGAACCACGCAGTGGCGATGTTGCTGGCCGGAGCCCGGGGGTACAGGGGGCGGCGGCGACTGGCCGCCCCCTGCGCGCTCCCTGCGCCAGAAGAGACATAACACGGAAGACATATCGGGAGCGCAATGTGCCCGGAAATAACACAGAACAAACGTTTTTCCCGGGGCGAAACTGTTGCAAACCGATAACAGTATCTACATTATCGTGCCTTTTGTAGCCCCGGTAAGCGCAGCGCCACCGGGGAGCGGTCGGGGTAATTACGCCAAAATGGCCTTGCAGATGGCGTCGCTGACCTGTTGCGTTGACGCGCTGCCTTTCATATCCGGGGTTTTCGGCCCGCTGGCAATCACCTGCTCAATCGCCGCCAGGATGCCGTTGTGCGCGGCGTGATAGCGCGCATCGCCGTTGCCGAGGAAATCGAGCATCATCGCCCCGGCCCATATGGTGGCGATCGGGTTGGCGATATTTTTACCGTAGATATCCGGCGCGGAGCCGTGAACCGGCTCGAACAGCGACGGGAAGGTGCGCTCCGGATTGAGATTGGCCGACGGCGCAATACCGATTGTGCCGGTACAGGCCGGGCCGAGATCGGAGAGAATATCGCCGAACAGGTTGGAGCCGACCACCACATCAAAACGCTCCGGCTGCAGCACGAAGCGGGCGCACAGGATATCGATATGCTGCTTGTCCCAGCGAATATCCGGATAGTTTTTGGCCATCTCTTCCACCCGCTCATCCCAGTAGGGCATGCTGATCGCCAGACCGTTGGATTTGGTCGCCGAAGTCAGCGTTTTGCGTGGGCGGCTTTGCGCCAGTTCGAAGGCGTAGCGCAGGATCCGGTCCACGCCGCGGCGGGTAAAGACCGACTCCTGAATCACCACTTCATGCTCGGTGCCTTCATTGGCGCGCCCGCCGAGGGCGGAATATTCGCCTTCGGTATTTTCGCGCACCACGTAAAAATCGATATCGCCGGCCTTTTTACCCGCCAGCGGGCAGGGGACGCCGGGGAACAGACGCACCGGACGCAGGTTGACGTATTGGTCAAACTCACGGCGGAACTTCAGCAGCGACCCCCACAGCGAAATGTGGTCGGGAACGGTATCCGGCCAGCCGACGGCGCCGAAGTAGATGGCATCGAAGCCCTGCAGCTGCTCGCGCCAGTCGTCCGGCATCATCTTGCCGTGATGGGCATAATATTCGCAGCTTGCCCACTCCATCTGCTCGAAGCTCAATGACAGATCCCAACGCTGTGCGGCGGCTTGCAGCACGCGAATCCCTTCAGGCAGAACTTCTTTGCCAATTCCGTCACCCGGGATGGCGGCAATACGATAGGTTTTTTTCATTCCGGTTCTCACTTTTTAGCGATGATGTTTGACCACCTGCCTATCCTATAATTGACTGGTTCATAATTAATCACGCTAACTGGTGAAACATAAAACACAGATCATGAATAATCTGCCGCTGCTAAATGATTTACGCGTCTTTATGCTGGTCGCTCGCCGGGCCGGGTTCGCCGCCGCCGCCGAAGAGCTTGGCGTATCACCGGCGTTCGTCAGCAAGCGGGTTTCGCTGCTGGAGCAAACCCTGAATGTGGTGTTGCTGCACCGGACTACCCGCCGGGTCACCATTACCGAGGAGGGGGAGCGGATCTACGAATGGGCGCAGCGCATTTTGCAGGATGTCGATGAGATGATGGACGAGCTTTCCGACGTACGTCAGGTGCCGCAGGGAACGCTGCGTATTATCAGTAGCTTCGGCTTTGGTCGCCGGGTGGTGGCCCCGGCGCTGTCGGCGCTGGCCCTTCAGTACCCGCAGCTGGAACTGCGTTTCGATGTCCAGGACCGGCTGGTGGATTTAGTCAATGAAGGGGTGGATCTCGATATTCGCGTGGGCGATGATATCGCGCCGAATCTGATTGCCCGCCAGCTGGCGGCCAACCACCGCGTGCTCTGCGCCTCGCCGCAATTCCTTGCCCGCCATCCACCGCCGAAACAGCTGAGCGATCTGGCCGCCTTACCCTGCCTGGTGATTAAAGAACGCGATCATCCGTTTGGCATCTGGCAGTTGCACAGCAAAGAGGGGCAGCATGCGATCAAGGTGACCGGGCCGCTGTCGTCCAACCATGGTGAAATTGTGCATCAGTGGTGTCTTGACGGGCAGGGGATTGCGTTACGTTCATGGTGGGACGTCCGGGAGAATATCGCCAGCGGCCATCTGGTGCATGTGCTGCCGGAATTCTTTCAGCCTGCCAACGTCTGGGCAGTCTATGTCTCCCGGTTGGCGACGTCGGCTAAAATTCGCACCACCGTGGAGTTTCTGCGCCACTACTTTCAGCAGCACTATCCGCAGCATGAGCCGACGGCCAGCGCCGTCGGCAGAGGCGATTAAACCCCAAGGCGGTCGCGCAGGCTGTAGTAGGCGGCGCCCATGGCGGTAAAAGGAATGCGCAGGCTGCGGCCGCCCGGGAACGGGTAGTGCGGCAGTTTGGCGAAGGCGTCGAACCGCTCGGCGTCGCCGCGCAGCAGCTCTGAAATCAAGCGTCCGGCAAGGTGGGTACAGGTCACGCCGTGGCCGCTGTAGCCCTGCATGTAGTAAATATTGTTATCGAGACGGCCGAACTGCGGCATCCGCGACAGGGTCAGCAGGAAGTTGCCGGTCCAGCGGTAGTCAATTTTCACCCCCTGCAGCTGCGGGAAGGTTTTCAGCAGCTTCGGCATAATCAGCCGCTCCACGTCGTCCGGATCGCGCGCGCCGTAGACCACGCCGCCGCCGTACAGCAGACGGTTGTCGCCGGTCAGACGGTAGTAGTCCAGCAGGTAGTTACAATCTTCCACACAGTAGTTTTTCGGGATCAGCGAGCGGGCGACCTCTTCCGACAGCGGAGCGGTAGTGACCACCTGGGTGCCACACGGCATGCTGCGTTTCGCCAGCTCCGGCTCCAGTTTATCGCCAAGATAGGCGTTGCCGGCGACGATCACGTAGCGCGCGGTGACCTGGCCGCGCGCGGTGCTGACCACCGCCGGGCTGCTGTGCTGGATGCGGGTGACCGGCGACTGCTCATACACCCGGCCGCCGTTCAGGCGAATGGCGTCCGCTTCACCGATGGCGAGGTTCAGCGGGTGAATATGGCCGCCGCTGTGGTCAAGCAGGGCGCCGACGTAGCGGTCGCTGTCCACTTCGCGACGAATGGCCTCTCTGTCCAGCAGCTCCAGTTGGGTGTTGCCGTAGCGTTCCCAGTTGGCTTTCTGCTCTTCCAGGGTTTCCAGCTGTTTATGGTTCATCGCCACGAACAGGCCGCCCGGGCGGTAATCGCACTGGATCTGGTAGCGCTGGATGCGCTCGCGAATAATATCGCCGCCTTCGAACATCATGCTGCCGAGCATTTTGGCCGCATCCGGGCCGTAGTTCTTCTCAATGACGTCGATATCGCGGCTATAGGAGTTGACCAACTGACCGCCGTTGCGGCCGCTGGCGCCGAAGCCGATGCGCGCCCCTTCCAGCACCACCACGTCGTAGCCCATTTCGGCCAGATGCAGAGCTGAGGAGAGGCCGGTGTAGCCGCCGCCGACAACGCAGACGTCACAGTTGATGGAGCCCTCCAGCGTCGGGAACGGTTCATACTTATTGGCGCTGGCGGCGTAGTAGCTAGTGGTATGTTCAGTCATGATCAAGACTCCAGGGCAATCCAGATGGTTTTCAGTTCGGTGAATTTTTCCAGCGCGTGCAGCGATTTATCGCGCCCGTTGCCGCTCTGCTTGTAGCCGCCGAACGGAACGGTCATATCACCATCGTTATAGTTGTTGACGAAGACCGAGCCAGCCTTCAGGCGACGGCTCATGCGGTGGGCGCGTGACAGATCGCGGGTCCACACGGCGGCGCCGAGACCGTAGTCACTGTCATTGGCAAGCTGCAGCGCCTCTTCTTCGCTTTTGAAGCGCGTGACCACCAGTACCGGGCCGAAGATCTCTTCCCGGCTGAGGGTCGATGCCGGGTCGACGTCAACGAAAATGGTCGGGCCGACGGCGGCAGGCCACGGATTTTTCCGTCCGTCGAGGAACAGCGTGCTTTTGGCTTCGCCACCGCGGATAAAACTGTGCACGTTGTCGGCATGGGCGTTATCAATCAACATGCCCATGGTGGTGTCCGGATCGAGCGGGTTACCCGGCTGCCAGTGTTGTGCTTCGGTTTTCAGCCGCGCCAGAAACTCGTCAGCGATGCTCTCCTCGAGCAGCAGACGGGTCCCGGCGATGCACACCTGGCCCTGGTTATAGAAGATGCCGCCGGCGGTGGCGCTGACCGCTTGTTGCAGATCCGGGCAGTCGGCGAAGACGATGTTGGCGCTCTTGCCGCCCGCTTCCAGCCACACGCGCTTCATATTGCTGTCGCCGGCGTCTTTCAGCAGCTGCTTGCCGGTGCGGGTGGAGCCGGTAAAGGTAATGACTTCAACATCAGGATGCAGGGCCAGCGCCTGCCCGGCCTCGTGACCAAAGCCGCTGACCACGTTCAACACGCCGTCCGGCAGGCCGGCCTCTTTCGCCAGCCCGGCCAGACGCAGGGCGGTGAGCGGCGATTTTTCTGAGGGTTTGAGGATTACGCTATTGCCCGCCGCCAGCGCCGGGCCGAGTTTCCAGCAGGCCAGCAGCAGCGGGAAGTTCCACGGCACCACCGCGGCGATCACGCCAATTGGTTCACGAACGATCATCGCCAGCTCGTTGCTGCCGGTGGGGGCCACTTCGCCATAGACTTTATCCAGCGCCTCGGCGTACCAGCGAATGGCGCGGGCGGCGCCGGGAATATCGTCGCGCAGGCTGTGGCGGATCGGTTTGCCGGTATCCAGCGTTTCCAGCAGCGCCAGCTCTTCACGATGGGCCTCCATCAGATCAGCAAAGCGAGTGAGGATCGCTTTACGCTGTGCGGGGGAGGCCTGCGACCAGTCGCCATTATCAAAAGCCTGGCGCGCGGCCTTCACCGCCCGTTCGACGTCGGCTTTTTTACCGCGGGCGACCTGCGCTAATGTCTGCTGCGCGGCAGGGTCGATAGTTTCAAAGGTGGTATTATCGGCCGCGGCGCAATATTCGCCGTTAATAAATAAGCGCGTTTCAATGGCCAGGTTTTTCGCTTTTTCCTGCCAGTAAGCCAGGTGCTGAAAATTCATCATGACTCCTTAAAAACATTATCGGCACATTAATCAGTTCGGCGTTTTCAGGCTGCACGGGGGCACTGCGCCGGGCGCAGGGCATAACGTATCCCCGGAGTTGAATACCGTTTTATTCCCCTGAATGGCGACAGGTTGTTTACAACCCGAATTATTCAGGAGCGAGTCGCCATTCACTGGCGTTAATTATTTCGGGGCCAACAGGAAATAATATTCCGTACGGCGCAGGCGTAATTACTACGATTTCTTCGCCGCGACGAAAATAGATATTCCGCCGCGACAGGCCTGAAGAAAGCCTGAACCTCGTTCAGGCTAAATAATCAGAATGTGGTGGGGGTGTGGGCACTGATGATGCGGCAGATGCCTGCCGAGGTGTTGCTGAAGCTGTGCGGGATGCCGGTATTAATGGCATAGCTCTGTCCAGCCACCAGGTGATACGACTGACCGTTAATGGTCAGCACGATCTCACCTTCCAGTATGGTGCCTATCTCCTCACCCTGATGCTTAATTCTCTCCCCGGTCGTGGTTCCAGGCTGGTAAGTTTCAAAAATCATCGCCAGCGTACGGTTCGGATTTCCGTTATGAACCAGCTTCATGGAAACGCCCTGACTTCCCATCTCAATCAGGTCATCCTGATTAATGACCACCTGGGGTTCGTCCGGCTTTTCGGGTTCAGAAAAGAATTCCGAGAGCGACAGCCCATAGACTTTCAGCAGCTTTTGCAGCGTACTGATGGCAGGACTGACTTTGTCCTGCTCTATGGTGCTGATGGCACTATGTGTCAACCCAGACAGTTCGGCGGCACGACGCTGTGAGAGACCCAGCTGTTGGCGGATCTCTGACAGACGTTTCCCTGGCGCCAGTCCGTCATCGCTCATATTTGCATTTCCTTAACGGTAGTGGTCAGCGCCGCCGCTTTTCAGCATGATGGCCCTGACAGGCGGTGATAAAACCATCAAACAACATACGCGACAGGGCGTATTCGCTACTGTTCCATTCAGGATGCCACTGTACGCCCAACGCGAAAGGATGATCGTTCACGCTGACCGCTTCCACCAGTCCATCCGGCGCTCGCGCCTCCACGCGCAGCTGCGGACTCAGGGTTTTTGCCCCTTGCCCATGTAGCGAGTTTACCCAAAACGTGTTGCAGCCCGGTATCAATTGCGACAGCAATCCTCCTTCCTGAACCTCAACCTGATGGGACGGCGCATACTGCTGCTCGACGGGCAGTTCAGGATCTTCACGATGTTCAAGGAGCTCAGGCTGCTCGAACAGACGACGATACAGAGTCCCGCCGGTGGCGACAACCAGTTCCTGCAGTCCACGACAGATGGCGAAAATGGGGATGCGCCTTTCGAGCGCGGCGTTAATCAGCGCCATGCTCAGAAGATCACGCCCGGGGTCGGCGTCAGGCTCATCGCCGTTTTCACCATAAAGGTGCGGCTGCACATTACTGGGGCTGCCTGGCAGGTAAATCCCGTCCAGTTTATCGACTAACGCGTTCAGCAGCTCCGGCTCCGCCAGCGCATGCGGCAGGGCGATCGGCAGTCCGCCGTGGTTAACAATGGCATTCAGGTACTTTTCTTGCAGAGTCTGGGTCTGGTGACCCTTAAGCCTGTTTCTACACATCACGACGCCAATAACTGGCTTGTACATTATATTTTCCATGATCGCCCTCACAAAGTGGACTAAATTATGACCGCTATAGCGGGTTTAACGGCCATATCGTTCAATATTTTCTCAATCTAGCAGCGGAAATAGCCCTTTGCAAACTTAATTTAACATTTGACAAACAATTTATTTGCATACACAGTCGATGGGGTGGACATTATATTTAACGGTCTGAGCACAGGACCGAAACCCAACCAACGGCGGTGAATCATGGAAACCAATATCGTAGAAGTTGAGAACTTTGTTCAGCAGACGGAAGAGAGACGGGTCAGCGCGTTCGCGAAAGAAGTGAAGCGCTACCTCGAAACCTACCCCGATACCCAGTATGTCGATGTCCTCCTTACCGACCTGAACGGCTGCTTCCGCGGCAAGCGCATTCCGGTTGCCGGCCTGAGCAAACTGGAGAAAGGCTGTTATTTCCCGGCCTCGGTGTTTGCAATGGATATTCTTGGCAATGTGGTGGAAGAGGCCGGCCTGGGTCAGGATATGGGCGAACCGGATCGCAGCTGCATTCCGGTACCCGGCACCTTAACGCCTTCGGCGGCTGACCCACAATCGATAGCCCAGGTACAGCTGACCATGGTTGATGAAGATGGCGCTCCCTTTGACGTTGAGCCGCGGAACGTACTCAACCGCCTCTGGCAGCAGTTGCGCCAGCGCGGGCTGTTCCCCGTGGTAGCGGTAGAGCTGGAGTTCTATTTACTGGACCGCAAACGCGACGCCGAAGGCTACCTCCAGCCGCCGTGCGCGCCGGGCACCGACGATCGCAACACCCAAAGCCAGGTCTACTCCGTCGATAACCTGAACCACTTTGCCGACGTGCTTTATGACATCGACGAGCTGGCCAAACTGCAGCTGATCCCCGCCGACGGCGCGGTGGCGGAAGCCTCGCCGGGCCAGTTTGAAATCAACCTTCACCATACCGATAACGTGCTGGATGCCTGCGATGATGCGCTGGCGTTAAAACGTCTCGTGCGTTTAATGGCGGAGAAGCATAAGATGCACGCCACTTTTATGGCGAAGCCTTATGAAGAGCATGCGGGCAGCGGGATGCACATCCACATCAGCATGCTGAACAATAAAGGGGAAAACGTGCTGGTGGACGGCGACGGGGAAGACTCTGTGCTGCTCAAACGCGCGCTGGCCGGGATGATCGATCTGATGCCGGCCTCGATGGCGCTGCTGGCGCCGAACGTGAACTCGTATCGCCGCTTCCAGCCGGGGATGTACGTCCCGACGCAGGCTTCGTGGGGGCATAACAACCGCACCGTGGCCTTGCGTATTCCGTGCGGCGAGCGGCAGAACCACCGCGTCGAGTATCGCGTGGCGGGGGCGGACGCCAACCCGTATCTGGTGATGGCGGCGATTTTTGCCGGCATTCTGCACGGGCTGGATAACCCCCAGCTGCCTTTGCAGGAAGAGGTGGAAGGTAACGGTCTGGAACAAGAGGGCCTGCCGTTCCCGATCCGCCAGAGCGATGCGCTGTGGGAGTTTATGCAGAACGATCATCTGCGCGAGCGCCTCGGTGAGCGTTTCTGCCACGTTTTCCATGCCTGTAAGCATGATGAATTACTGCAGTTTGAGCGTCTTATCACAGAAACCGAAATTGAGTGGATGTTGAAAAACGCCTGATGGTCGCCCCGCGAGGGGCCCATGAGTTTGGTAATCAGTAGCATCATACGGCCTGAGCGGAGCCTGGTCGTCCTTTTTGCTGGGAGCCCAGCCATTTCCCGGATGTCGCGTTAAGGAGCGCAGGCGGCAACGGGGCTTCAGTTAACGACACAGTGTGTGACGAGGAAATGAGATGATGCAGATGTTCAAATATCCGCAGGGAGAGGGAGGCCGCTCAGGCCGCATGGAATGCCAGCCAGCTACCGCTCACCGGTCCGTCTTACCCTTTTATCTATGCCTTACCCCTTTGCTAAGCAGGTTTGTCACGCGGACGTTGGGTCCGCAAACTGTTAACAGCAAGGGGGGAATGGGCGATGGCTATTAATCTTCCTGCGCATAACGCCGCTCAGGCGGGCAGACCACGCCTGCGTAAATCCCTCAAACTCTGGCAAGTGGTGATGATGGGGCTGGCCTATCTGACGCCGATGACGGTGTTTGATACCTTCGGCATCGTCTCCGGCATCAGCAATGGCCACGTACCGGCGTCTTATCTGTTGGCGCTGGCCGGGGTGCTGTTCACCGCCATCAGCTACGGCAAACTGGTGCGTCAGTTCCCGGAAGCCGGTTCCGCCTATACCTACGCGCAAAAATCCATCAGTCCGCACGTCGGTTTTATGGTCGGCTGGTCGTCGCTGCTCGATTATCTGTTTCTGCCGATGATCAACGTCCTGCTGGCGAAGATCTATCTCTCGGCGCTGTTCCCGGAGGTGCCGCCATGGGTGTGGGTGGTCACCTTTGTCGCCATTCTGACCGCCGCGAACCTGAAAAGCGTTAACCTGGTGGCCAACTTCAACACCCTGTTCGTGCTCGTGCAGATTTCGATCATGGTGGTGTTTGTCATTCTGGTGGTGCAGGGGCTGCACAAAGGCGAGGGGGTGGGGACCGTCTGGTCGCTGCAGCCGTTTATCAGCCAGAATGCGCATCTGATCCCGATTATTACCGGCGCGACGATTGTCTGCTTCTCGTTTCTCGGCTTCGACGCGGTGACCACGCTGTCGGAAGAGACCCCTGACGCCGCACGGGTGATCCCGAAAGCGATTTTTCTTACTGCGATGTACGGCGGCATTATTTTCATCGTCGCGTCGTTCTTTATGCAGCTGTTCTTCCCGGATATTCATCGCTTTAAAGACCCCGATGCCGCGCTGCCGGAGATTGCGCTGTACGTGGGCGGCAAGCTGTTCCAGTCGATTTTCCTCTGCACCACCTTTGTTAACACCCTGGCATCGGGCCTGGCCTCGCATGCCAGCGTCTCCCGTCTGCTGTACGTGATGGGCCGCGACAACGTCTTCCCGGAGCGCATTTTTGGCTATGTGCATCCGAAATGGCGTACCCCGGCGCTGAACGTGATTATGGTGGGTATTGTCGCGCTGTCGGCGCTGTTCTTCGACCTGGTGACCGCCACGGCGTTGATCAACTTCGGCGCGCTGGTGGCGTTCACCTTCGTAAATCTGTCGGTGTTCAACCACTTCTGGCGGCGCAAGGGGTATAACAAAACCTGGAAGGATCGGCTGCACTATCTGCTGTTGCCGATGGTCGGCGCGTTGACGGTGGGCGTGCTGTGGATCAACCTCGAGGCCACCTCGCTAACGCTCGGCCTGGTGTGGGCGGCGCTTGGCCTGCTGTACCTGGCTTACCTGACCCGACGCTTCCGTAAACCGCCGCCGCAGTTCGATGCCACCAAAGCGGAGCAGGCCTGGGAGTCATAAACGTTTGATGCTGCGATTGAACCAAGGCAGGCCCACGGGCCTGCCTTGGTTTTTGGTTCGGTAAGGGACAGTACAGGACGGTAAAGAAATCAGCAGAAAACGGCGGGGAACGGAAGGTATTATTTCTTCTTTTTATGGACAGGTAACTGACTGGCGCGCCGCTCTTTGAGGTACGACACCAGGCTGTAGATGGCGACGCCCAGCAGCGCCACCGCGACGATAAAGAGAATAAGACCCGACATAGACCAACCTAATATTCTGTTTAGAAAGGGAAAAAGATACAGGGCTCTGTTTGAAGATAACATCGGGATATGTCTGAAAGATGACGCCTCATCGCGAGAATATCCGGCGGCGGGGTTGTGATAAAATATTTCCCGCAGGAATGTGACCGCCCGGGTTTCACCTGAAAGGATGTAACACTCCGTTAAGTGATTTTACAGAAGTGCGGCGTACAGCGGGTTACGCTGACCGCGAATAAGAACGATCTGAGAGTCAGTCATGTATAAGAAATCCCTCAGCCTGCTGGGCGTGGTGCTGGCGCTGTCTGCCTTTGCCAGCCAGGCTGAAAGTGAACGTCAGGCGAGCCGCGAGCAGATCGTGGAGCAGGTCCTCAAGCCGTGTGAAGGCAAAAAAGCGGGCGATAAGGTGGTGATCACCGATCGCCGCGGCGGCGAGCACGAGGCCATTTGTACCCTGACGGCGGTTCCGCTACCGGAGTAATGTCCGCCGCAAGGTGCCGCTTAGCGATACCGCGGCGCAGGCTGTCCGGTTCGTGCGCTGGTAAACAGCGCCAGTCTGGACTGCTCAAAAGCCTCCCACAGTCCCAGGTCATGAACCGGTGGTAAGGTGACCTGTTCCCCCATCTCCAGCCCCCTGAGAGCGGCGTCCACCAGATCCTCTGTGGTCATCACCGTGCCGGTGGGCAGGGCGTTCAACGCCACGCCGGAGGTCGGCCAGAGATCGGTGGCGGTCGCCGCCGGCAATACCGCCTGAATACGCACGCCGCTGTCGGCAAACTCATCCTGCAGACCGCGGGTGAAGCTCAACACCCAGGCTTTACTGGCGCTGTAGACCGCGCTACCTGGCAGCGTATGTAGCGCGAGGATGGAGGCAATATTAATGAGCGTTCCCCGGCGTCGTGGGATGAAAGCGGCCAGCGCGGCATAGCTCAGGCGCAGCAGCGCCGTGGTATTGAGCGTATGAATCGCCTGGTGCTCCCGCGGCGTACTGGCGAGAAAACCCGCCATTTTCGCGGTGCCGGCGTTGTTAATGAACAGGTCGATGGCGGGATCCTGCTGCAGACGCTGCTCTACGGCGGCAATCCCGTGCTCTTCGCTAAGATCGGCTTTGAGGATGCTGGCCTGGATGGCGTAGCGCGCCTGCAGCTGGTCGGCGAGCGCCAGCAGCCGGTCTTCACGACGGGCGGCGAGGATCAGGTTGTAGCCGCGGGCGGCGAGTCGTTCGGCATAGATCGCGCCGATACCTGAGGACGCGCCAGTGATAAAAGCAGTGTGCGATGGTTGGGTCATGAGAATTGCCTCGTAAAAGGTTGCATTATTAAACCAAATTCAGCATGAGATATTAGGTTTAATAATGCAACCATTTTGTCCGGACTTTTTCATTTTTGCCTGCCGCGGGCAGCGTTTAGTCGTTCAGCGGAATAGCGATGGTGATGTCTGCCGGGGCCAGCTCACGGCCATCCGCCGCCTGCAGGACCAGCTTACGCAGGGGCTGGCGCTGCTGACGGTCAATGAGCCGGGTCGCCGGTTCGTCGGGCTCGAACAGATAGTCGTCTGCCCACTGGGAGAGGGCGACCAGCACCGTCTGCAGGGCACGGCCCTTGTCGGTCAGGACATACTCCTGCCAGGCGCTGCCATCGGAGGCCGGCTGCAGGCGCAGGATGCCTTCATCCACCAGCATTTTCAGCCGCCCGGCGAGCATGTTTTTGGCAATACCGAGGTTTTTCTGGAATTCGCTAAACCGGCGCACCCCGCGTAGAGCATCGCGGACGATCAGCAGCGACCACCAGTCGCCGATAACATCGAGGGAGCGGGCGATAGGGCAACAGCTGTTTTCCAGACGGGTACGTTTCACGAAAGCCTCCAGGTTAATTGTTTCATTATAAAACTCTTTGCCCGGCAGGGGAAATTTTCGGCTACGGTCTAAGTTTGCGAGCGATTACCAGGAAAAATGTCATAAATCCGTCACAATTAACGCGATGATAATAAATGACTAAGGATGAAGGGATGAAAAAACGTCTACTTGCCGCCGCCGTTGCCGGCGCGGTGATGTTATCCGCTGGCGCTCAGGCGCAGGACTCGGCCGCCCCGGAGGGATATCAGCTGCAGCAGGTGCTGATCATGAGCCGTCACAACCTGCGTGCGCCGCTGGCCAATAACGGCAGCGTGCTCGAGCAGTCCACCGCCAAGGCCTGGCCGCAGTGGGATGTGCCGGGCGGCCAGCTGACAACCAAAGGCGGCGTGCTGGAGGTGTATATGGGCCACTATATGCGCGAATGGCTGGCGCAGCAGAAGCTGGTGACCAGCGGCGAGTGCCCACCGGAAAACGCGGTTTACGCCTATGCCAACAGCCTGCAGCGCACCGTCGCCACCGCGCAGTTCTTTATCACCGGCGCGTTCCCGGGCTGCGGTATCACGGTGCACCATCAGCCGCAGATGGGCACCATGGACCCGACCTTCAACCCGGTTATTACCGACGACTCCCCCGCGTTTCGCGAGAAAGCGCTGCAGGCGATGGAAAAAGAGCGTCAGGGGATGCAACTGACCGAGAGCTATAAGCTGCTGGAGACGATGATCGATTACCGCAACTCGCCCTCCTGCAAAGAGAAGCAGGTCTGCTCGCTGAGCGAGGGTAAGGATACCTTTAGCGCCGGTTATCAACAGGAGCCGGGGGTTTCCGGTCCGCTGAAGGTGGGCAACTCGCTGGTGGACGCCTTCACCCTGCAATATTATGAAGGCTTCCCGAAAGACCAGGTGGCGTGGGGGGAAATCACCAGCGATAAGCAATGGCAGGTGCTGTCGAAGCTGAAGAACGGCTACCAGGATAGTCTGTTTACCTCGGTAGCGGTGGCACAAAACGTCGCCAAACCGTTGGTTAAATATATCGATAACGCGCTGGTGGGCGAGGAGGCCAACAAGGCGAAAGTCACGCTGCTGGTGGGGCACGACTCGAATATCGCCTCGCTGCTGACGGCCCTGGACTTTAAGCCTTATCAACTACCTGGCCAGTACGAGCGCACGCCCATTGGCGGCAAACTGCTGTTTCAGCGCTGGCATGACAGCGCCGGTAATCGCGATCTGATGAAGATTGAGTATGTCTATCAAAGTACTGAACAGCTGCGTAACGCCGACGCGTTAACCCTGCAGGCCCCGCCGCAGCGGGTCACCCTGGCGCTTAACGGCTGCCCGGTTGACGATCAGGGATTCTGTCCGCTGGAGACCTTTAAAAAGGTGATCAACGAGGCGGCGAAATAATGTAAAAAACCCGGAGCAATCCGGGTTTTTTAGCAGGTTAGGGCGAGACCTGGCGGAAATAAACGTCCTAGACGTTTTTACGCTCAATCGTCTGTTCACCCCAGAACAGCGCATCTTTATCGGTTTTGGCAAAGGCCAGCGCCAGCACTTCGTCGCTGCCTTCTTCCCAGATTTGCTCCGCCAGTTTTTCATCGTAGTGGGCGACTTCGAAAATCGCCTCGGCGATCTCCGGCGAGGTGTTACGTAAACTTGCCCATTCGCCGACGCGATGTGCTTTTGCTTCTTGAGTTGGCATGTTACTCCTCCTGCAGAAGATTAGCCGTGGACTTTAACGGCCAGTTTGGCGACATGTTCGCCCTGATAGCGGGCGATGGCTAACTCTTCCTCGCTCGGCTGACGCGAGCCGTCTCCGCCGGCGATGGTGGTCGCGCCATAAGGGGTACCGCCGCGGACCTGGGAAATATCAAACAGCTCCTGGGCGCCGTAGCCGATCGGGACGATGATCATGCCGTGGTGGGCCAGCGTCGTCCAGGTCGAGGTAATGGTTTGTTCCTGTCCGCCGCCGGTGCCGGTTGAGCTGAATACGCTGGCGATCTTGCCGTACAGGGCGCCGGACGCCCACAGACCGCCGGTTTGATCGAGGAAGGTGCGCATCTGACCGGACATGTTGCCGAAACGAGTTGGGGTACCAAAGATGATGGCGTCATACTCTGCCAGCTCCTGCGGCGTGGCGACGGGCGCGTTTTGCGTTTTCCCGCCTGCTTTGGCAAATGCTTCAGCCTGCATGGTTTCCGGCACGCGCTTCACAACCACCTCAACGCCATCCACCCGGTTTGCCCCATCGGCGACGGCGTGAGCCATGGTTTCAATGTGTCCATACATGGAATAATAAAGCACCAGAATTTTAGCCATTTCCATCACTCCTCGGTTGCGTTATAAGCCAGCCAAATGGCTGGTTACCTTTAAAGATAAAGCCTCCGCCGGAGAGTGCAAATCCAACGGGCATTTATTTGATTTATAACAAAATGACAAAGCATTATTTACTTTTCCTTGCACCGCGCGGCCTGAAAGGGAGAGAAGGAGGAAGCGTTGTGCCTGCTATTTTGGCCGGTGTGGCAAGGGTGTAGCATCAGGATACATTTTTGCCGACTATTTTTTCTCCGCCAGCAGAGCAGGTTAGAACCCGTACGCGCCGCGAGGGGGCTTTTTTCGCCCGGGTTTGTTTCTGGATATTTCATTTGCCGCCGTCAGCGGCAGTCATTCACTAACCTTATAGATACGCGGTAAGACAGCGGCGTCGCCGCTCCCGCGTAATGCACTATGATGTCTAACCTAATGGAGGTCAGTAATGGCAAACCATCGTGGCGGTTCTGGCAACTTTGCTGAAGACCGTGAAAGAGCATCAGAAGCAGGACGTAAAGGTGGCCAGCATAGCGGGGGGAATTTTAAAAATGACCCTCAGCGCGCCTCAGAGGCTGGCAAAAAAGGGGGTAAAAACAGTCACGGTAGTCGTGAAAGTTAACGCGCGACTCGCACTGTTCTCTTTGATGCGGTGTTAATCTCCCCGACCCAACCGCATCGCCCTCGCCGCCGGCATCTGCCGGCGGTTTTTTTATCTGTCGGTGGTTGCGCTCCCGCCGGGCGGATTGCACACTGGTCGCCCGTTAATCGTCATGGCTGCCTTATGTCTTCGTTAAAATTCTCCATTACCCGCCAGGAAGCTCTTCTCATCATGATCACCATGTTCTGGGGAGGGACGTTCCTTGCCGTGCAGTATGCGGTGAGCCTCAGCGGGCCGCTGTTTTTTGTCGGTCTGCGTTTCGCGACTGCCGCGCTGGCGGTGGGCCTGCTCTCGCTGCGCACCCTGCGAGGGCTGACGTGGCTGGAGGTGAAGGCGGGGGTGGCGATTGGCGTGGCGATTGCGCTGGGGTATGGCCTGCAGACCTGGGGACTGCAGTCGATCTCCAGCAGTAAATCTGCCTTTATCACGGCGATGTATGTGCCGCTGGTACCGCTGCTGCAGTGGCTGTGCCTGGGTCGTATGCCGGGGGTGATGTCCTGCGTGGGGATTGTGCTGGCGTTTATCGGTTTGATCCTGCTGGCCGGGCCGGAAAATAATCTGCTGGCGCTTGGCGTGGGGGAGATGATTACTCTGGCGAGCGCGCTGGCGATCGCGGCGGAGATTATCCTTATCAGCGCCTGGGCCGGGAAAGTCGATGTCCGCCGGGTGACGGTCGTGCAGCTGGCGACCGCGTCGCTGGTGGCTTTCGCCGCCATGAAGCCGGCGGGTGAGGCGGTTCCGCCGTTGACGCCGGCCCTGCTCGGCGTCGCGCTGGGGCTGGGGATTTTCAGCGCGATCATTCAGGTGACCATGAACTGGGCGCAGCGCAGCGTCTCGCCGACGCGGGCCACCCTTATCTATACTGGTGAACCGGTATGGGCCGGTATTTTTGGCCGGCTGGCCGGTGAGCGTCTGCCGCTGCTGGCTCTGCTCGGCTGCGTCTTGATCCTCGCGGGGGTGCTGGTGAGCGAGCTGAAGTGGAAGCGCAAGTCGCCGCCGCAGGTTTCCACAAACGACGATGCGCAGCCGCTCACGGACCTGGCCGATCGCCGCGAGCCATAATTTTACGCTTCTGATCCTACAGCGGCGCTTATCCTGGCTGGCCTACTCGTCCGGCTCTGATTGTCTCCAGGCCCGCGCCAGCGTAGCGCCGCCGGGCGATGGCATCAGGCACGGAGTTGCGTTTATACCGGGTGGCGGCTGCGCCTTACCCGGCCTACAAC
>NZ_KV793028.1:0-10075 GCF_001808325.1 Klebsiella sp. HMSC16C06 | reverse complement strand
GCCAGCCGGAGCTGATCTTCATCGCCACCGGTTCCGAAGTGGAGCTGGCAGTGGCCGCGTGGGACAAACTGACTGCCGAAGGCGTGAAGGCGCGCGTGGTCTCCATGCCGTCCACCGACGCGTTCGACAAGCAGGATGCCGCTTATCGCGAATCCGTACTGCCGAAAGCCGTTTCTGCCCGCGTCGCGGTAGAAGCCGGTATCGCGGACTACTGGTTCAAATACGTTGGCCTGAACGGCGCTATCGTTGGCATGACCACCTTCGGTGAGTCTGCGCCGGCTGAGCAGCTGTTCGAAGAGTTCGGCTTCACCGTCGACAACGTGGTCGCTAAAGCGAAAGCGCTGCTGTAAATCCCCACTGCTATCGCCCGGCCCGCTGCCGGGCGATACCCGCCCTGAGCAATGACCTGCCTGTTATGATTTAGTCTTTTTCCTCCTGAATCATTTCTTACTCTATTTTGTGCGTGACCGCTGATTTCTGTACGTTTTTTTGTGCAGACCGGCAAATGTAGACCAGATTCAATAGGCGCCCGCACGATCGTGCCGCGACCCTGTTCCCTGCCGGAATTCTGTAAAGGAGACCCCGTAATGCCGTCACCGATGATTTATCAGGATCTCACCACTGCCGCGCTGCTCGGCCATGCGGCGCAATATCACAGCGAGACCGAGATTGTCTCGGTGAGTACTGGCGGTGAGAAGGAGCGCAGCAGCTGGGGGGAGGTGGCCAGCCGCGCTCAGCGGCTGGCGTCGGCGCTGGCGTCGCTGGGGCTGCCGCCAGGCGCCCGCTGCGCTACCCTGGCATGGAACAATCGCCGCCACCTTGAGATCTATTTTGCCGTCGCCTCCGGCGGCTGGGTGACACACACTGTCAACCCGCGGCTGTCGGTTGACCATCTGCGGTATATCCTCAACGACGCTGCCGACGAAGTGCTGTTTTTTGACCAGACCTTTCTGCCTCTGGTGGCGCAGCTCCTGCCGCAGCTCCCGACGGTGAAACACATCGTGCTGATGGAACCCCGTAGCGAAGCGGCGCTCAGCCAACTGCCCTCATTGCTGTTTTTTGACGATCTGTTGCAGCAGGGGACAGTAGACTATCGCTGGCCGCAGCTCAATGAACTGACCCCAGCTTCGCTCTGCTACACCTCGGGAACTACCGGCCGGCCGAAAGGGGTGTTGAATACCCATCGTTCGCTGGTCCTGCACGCCCTGAGCGGCAACCAGCCGGACGCCGCCGGCATATCGGCGAAGGACAGCCTGTTGCCGGTGGTGCCGATGTTCCATGTCAACGCGTGGGGGACGCCGTTTATCGCCGCCATGGTCGGCGCGCGGCTGGTGCTGCCGGGGCCGCACCTCGATGGCGACAGCCTGCTGCAGCTGCTGGCCGCCGAGAAGGTAACGGTGGGGTTTGGCGTGCCGGTGATCTGGGCCGGCTTGCTGGCGGCGATGCGCCGGACAGAGGTCCGGCTGCCTGAATTTAAACGTGCACTGGTTGGCGGCTCCGCGCTGCCGCCGTCGATGGCCGAGGCCTTTCAGCGTGATTACGGCATTGAACTGACCCACGCCTGGGGAATGACCGAAACATCGCCTATCGGCACCATCAACACGCCGTTGAGCAAACATGACGCGCTCCCGGCACAGGAGCAGCAAAAGCAGCGTGCCGGCCAGGGGCGGCCCATATTCGGCATCGAACTGCAGGTAGTGGACGTGGATGGCGAACCGTTGCCCCGGGATGGTCAAAGTCAGGGGTATCTGCAGGTCAGAGGGCACTGGGTGGTGGAGCAGTACTATGGTCAGGACGCGAGCGCCCTGACTGCGGGAGGCTGGTTTGATACCGGCGATATCGGTACGCTCGACGCCAATGGCTATCTGGTGATCTGCGATCGGGCAAAGGATATTATCAAGTCCGGTGGCGAGTGGATCTCCACCGTTGAGCTGGAGAATATCGCCATCGCGCATCCGGCGGTGCGCAGCGCGGCGGCCATCGCCGCCCGTCATCCGCGCTGGGACGAGCGGCCGGTGCTGCTGTGCGTTCGCGCGGAAGGGGGCGAAGTGGAAGAGACCGATCTGCTGACCTGGTTTGAGACGCGGGTGCCAAAGTGGCAGATCCCGGACCGGGTGATATTTGTCGACGCGCTACCGGTCAGCGCCACGGGTAAGGTGCTCAAAAATCAACTGCGCCAGGCCTACGGAGAGATTTTAATGAGTGAGGGAAAATGAGCCATGCGCGACCCGGTCTGACGACCTGCTCTCAGTATGATGCTGCCCTGTACGCCTTGTCGGCGGCGCGCCAGCGTTGGGCGGAAACCTCAGTGAACCGTCGTCTGGCGCTGCTGCGCCAGATCAAGGATGCCCTGGCTGGTATTGCCCCGGCGTGGGTGGCCGCGGCGGCGGCGGCCAAAGGGCTGCCGGCGGGCGATCCGCTGGCGGGGGAGGAGTGGCTGGCGGGCCCCTGCGCGCTAATGGTCGGCTGCAACGGGCTCATCGCCACCCTGGAGCAGCTGGAAGAGAAGACCTTTCTGCGGCGGATCCCGCTGCGGACGCTGGCGGACGGCCGCCTGGCGCTGCGGGTGGTGCCCGGCACGCTCTGGGATCGACTGTTGCTGTCTGGAGTTCGCGCTGAGATATGGATGCAGCCAGGCGTCACCCGGGCCCATCTCGACCGCTATGCGGCGCGGGCATACGACATCCCGCCGGCCGCGCGGCAGGGCAAGCTGGCGCTGGTGCTTGGCGCCGGCAATGTGGCCTCGATTGCGCCACTGGATGTGCTACACAAGCTGTTTATTGAAAATCAGGTCTGCCTGCTGAAGCTCAACCCGGTGAATGATTATCTGCACGATCTGCTGGCCCAGGCCCTGGCACCGCTGATTGCCATGGATGCGCTCCGCATCGTCACCGGCGACGCCCAGGCGGGAGCATGGCTGACCAGCCATCCCGCTGTCGATGAGATCCATATCACCGGCTCTCGCGAGACCCATGACGTCATCGTCTGGGGCGACGGTGAAGCGGCTCGCCAGCGTCGGGCCGCCGGGACGCCGCTGAACCCGCGTCGGGTGACTTCGGAGCTGGGCGGCGTCAGCCCTACCATTATCGTACCCGGGCCGTGGAGCGAGGCGGATATCGCTTTTCAGGCGCAGCAGCTGGCGACGCAGAAGATGAACAACGGCGGGTTTAACTGCGTGGCCAGCCAGGTGCTGATCCTGCAGCAGGGCTGGGAGCCAGCGACGGGCTTGCTGAATCAGCTGTACCGGCTGATCGCCGCGAATACCCGCCCGGACTACTACCCCGGCGCTGAAAAACGGCTGACCGACTTTCGCCTGCGCGCCCGCCAGCCGCTGGAGATAGCGCGCGGCGACGCGCTGCCGTTGATTGTGGCGAACACCGACGATGACCCGGCGCTCTGTCAGCAGGAGGTCTTTGGCCCGGGGCTGTCGGTCACTCGTCTTGAGGCCGACAGTGCGGAAAGTTTTCTGCGCCAGGCGATCGGCTATGCGAATCAGCGGCTGCAGGGCACGCTGGGGGCCAATATTGTGATCCATCCGCGCACCCGCAAAGCGATTGGACGTAAGCGTTTTAACGCGTTAATCGCTGAGCTGCGCTACGGCACGGTGGCGATCAACTGCTGGAGCGGGGTGGCCTTCCTGTTGGCCCCTTGCCCGTGGGGCGCGTTTCCCGGCCACACGCTCGACGATATTCAGAGCGGGCGGGGCAAGGTGCATAACAGCTTTATGCTGGAGAAAACCGAGCGCACGGTGATTGAGGCGCCGTTTCGGCCGTTTCCGCGCAGTCTGTGGCATGGCGAACTGACGCTGATGCCCCTGCCGCCCTGGTTTATTACCCACCGGGGGCAGGAAGCGGTGGCGCAGAAGCTGGTGGATTTTTATCATCGGCCGCGCTGGCGCAAGCTGCCGGCGATCCTCTGGCGCGCGCTGAGGGGCTAAGGTGAGAGCAAAAAAAGGCGGAACCGCGGTTCCGCCCTGCGGGATTAGCGGCCCGCTTTCAGCTTCTGGTAATACTCTTCATAAATGGCGCTGGCGCTGCCGACGTCATTCTGCCATTCGCCTTTCTCAATGGTCGCAGCGTCAGGATAGAGCGATTTATCGTTGGCCACTGCCGGGCTGAGCATTTTGCGTGCCGCCAGGTTTGGCGTGGGGTAGCCGATGGTTTCCGCGACCTGTTTGGCGACATCCGGGCGCAGCAGGAAGTTAATCAGCTTCAGCGCGCCGTCGACGTTTTTGGCATTCGCCGGGATCGACAGGCTGTCCATCCAGAAGATGCCGCCTTCTTTCGGCCAGATCACCTCCAGTGGGGTACCGGCCTGGCGTGCGACGTAAGCCGAGCCGTTCCATACCATCCCGAGGTTCACTTCGCCTTCCATATACGGGTTCGCCGGGTTATCGGAGTTAAACGCCGCGACGTTGGGCATCAGCTTTTTCAGCTCGTTATAGGCGGCTTCAATCTCTTTCGGGTCGGTGGTGTTGCCGGAATAGCCCAGCTTACGCAGCGCCATCTGGAACACTTCGCGCGCGTCGTCGGTCAGCAGCAGGCTGCTTTTGTATTCCGGCTTCCACAGGTCGGCCCAGCTGGTAATGGTTTTCGGGTCAATCGCATCGCTGTTGACGCCGATAGCCGTCGCCCCCCAGATATAGGGAATGGAGTAGTCGTTATTCGGATCGAACGGTTTGTTCAGCATCTGCGGATCGAGGTTGCTGAAGTTAGTCAGCTTACTCTTATCGATCTTCTGCAGCATCCCTTCTTTACGCATCTTGTCGACGAAGTAGGTCGACGGGACGACCAGGTCGTACGCGCCGTCTTTATAGGTCTTGAGCTTGGCATACATGGTTTCGTTCGACTCGTAGGTCGAATAGATGACCTTGATGCCGGTCTCTTTGGTGAACTGCTCCAGCAGGCCCGGCGGTACGTATTCGGTCCAGTTATAAAAATAGAGCGTTTTGCTATCGTCCGCGTGTGCGGCGCTCATGCCGATTGCCAGAGCGCCGGCTGCGAGCAGGTGGCGTGACCATTTTTTCATTTTAACGTCCCCTGAGTTTTATCACGTGCAATTAACTGACTGGCGATGACCATCACCAGCGACAGAACCAACAGAATCGTGGCCAGGGCGTTCACCTCAGGCGAAACGCCAACCTTGACCATCGAATAGATCTTCAGCGGCAGAATTTCATATCCCGGACCGGTCACGAACGAAGAGACCACCACGTCATCCATCGACAACGTGAAGCTCAGCAACCACCCGGCGGCGACCGCCGGCAGGGCCAGCGGCAGGATGATTTTGCGCAGGATGGTCATCTCGCTGGCGCCCAGATCTTTCGCCGCCTCCAGCATCCGCACATCAAAGCCTTTCAGCCGGGAGTAAACGGTGACCACCACAAACGGCAGGCAGAAGGTGATATGCGAAAACAGCAGCGACCAGAAACCAAGCTGAATACCGATCAGCATAAACAGCACCAGCAGGGAGATGGCCATCACAATATCGGGCGACATCATCACCACAAACAGCATGCCGCTAACGAACGGCTTGCCGCGAAAGCGGTAGCGGTACAGCGCCACGGCGGTCAGCGAGCCGATAAGGGTGGCGAAGGTTGCCGACAGCACCGCCATGGTCAGGGAATGCTGGGCGGCCTGCAGCAGGCTATCGTTGTTCATCAGCAGGCTATACCAGTCGGTGGTGAACCCCTGCCAGTTGATACCAAAGCGCGACCGGTTAAACGAGTTAACGATCAGAATAATAATAGGGATGTAGAGATACGCGTAGATGGCGGTCATAAAGCCGCCGCGCAGCAGTCGACCGATCATTCCAGCTCCACCTTTTTATTCAGCAGGCGCGCCGCGCGCCAGTAAATCAACAGCATCAGGCCCATCACCAGGGTTAAGGTAATGCTGGTTGCCGCGCCGAACGGCCAGTCGCGAATATTCAGGAACTGACTCTTGATCACGTTGCCGATCAGCAGGTTCTTGGCGCCGCCCATCAGGTCGGAAACGTAGAACAGCCCCATCGCCGGCAACATCACCAGCAGACAGCCGGCGATGATCCCCGGCATGGTCAGCGGGATGATAATGCGGATAAAGGTCTGCAGCTTGCTGGCGCCGAGATCTTTCGCCGCTTCCAGCAGCGGGCGATCCAGTTTCTCAATGCTGGAGTAGAGCGGCATCACCATAAACGGCAGCAGGATATACACCAGGCCGATAATCACCGCCGAGGGGGTGAACATAATGCGTATCGGCGTGTCGATCACCCCTAACCACAGCAGGAACTCGTTCAGATAGCCTTTGGTACTGAGGAAAATCTTCAGCCCGTAAATACGGATCAACGAGTTGGTCCAGAAGGGGACGATCAGCAGAAACAGCAGCAGGGGGCGCACCTTCTGCGGCAGCCGGGCGAGGAACCACGCAAACGGGTAGCCCAGCGCCAGGCAGGCGAGGGTCGCCAGCAGCGCCATGTTCAGCGAATGCAGCAGCACGTCGTAGTAGAGCGGATCCATCAGCCGCGAGTAGTTGTCCAGCGTGAAGACCAGCTTGACGAAGTTGGCGTCGTCGCGGGTCAGAAAGCTGGTGGCGATGATCATCAGGTTGGGCAGGAAGACAAACAGCACCAGCCAACCGACGATGGTGGCGATCACCACATTCTGGAATTTACTGGAGTTCTTCATCGGCCAGCACCACCTCCCAGCTCTCCACCCAATTGATAGACATTTTCTGGTCAAGAGAGTGGTCGAAATCCGGGTCGTCTTCGTTAAAGAACTCGCTGACCATCACCATTTTGCCGTTTTCCAGCTCGACCACCGACTCAAGGGTCATCCCCTTATAGTTACGCTCTCGCACATAGCCGATCAGGCCGTCGGCGTCGCTGTTGTGGTGGATCTCATCGACGCGCAGATCTTCCGGGCGCAGCAGGACGTGCAGACGCTGGCCGGCCTCCACGGCAAAATTGACGGTGATGTTGCACTCCCGTCCTTCGACACTGGCACGCACGCGCTGCTCGTCGAGGCGCTCGATCACGGTGGCGTCGAAGATATTGATCTCGCCGATAAAGCTGGCGACGAACAGGTTTTTCGGCTCTTCGTAGATCTCTCGCGGGGTGCCGTCCTGTTCGATTTTGCCATCGCGCATGACCACGATGCGATCGGACATGGTCAGGGCCTCTTCCTGATCGTGGGTCACGAAGACGAAGGTGATCCCGAGCTTACGCTGCAGCGCTTTCAGTTCGTTCTGCATCTGCTTGCGCAACTTGTAATCCAGCGCCGAAAGGGATTCATCGAGCAGCAGCAGGCGCGGTTTGTTAACCACCGCGCGGGCGATGGCCACGCGCTGCTGCTGGCCGCCGGAGAGCTGGTGCGGTTTGCGCTGGGCAAAGTCTTCCAGCTGTACCATCTTTAAGGCATCCAGAACCCGCGGGGTGATTTCCGCCGCCGGGGTTTTCTGCATCCGCAGGCCAAAGGCGACGTTCTCGAATACCGTCATATGCGGAAACAGGGCGTAGCTTTGAAAGACGGTATTGACGTGGCGGTTTTCCGCCGGGACATGGGTGATATCGTGATCTTCGAGATGGATCCGTCCGCTGTCGACGTTTTCCAGGCCGGCGATAAGGCGCAGAACGGTGGTTTTACCGCAGCCAGAGGGGCCAAGCAGGGTGAGAAACTCACCATTGTTGATGGTCAGGTTAAGGTTATCGATGACCGTTTTACCATCAAAGCTCTTGCGAATTCCCGCCAGTTGCACCAGCGGCGAACGCGAACGCGGTTGTATATTCAATTTTTGACTCTGTCCCATGTAGACGCAACGGAAACTTCCGACCGCTGCGGGGTTTGTGATTAACCACCTTTGGGGTTGCACGTTTTTAATAAGGGCCAGCATTCTACGGCAAACAAGGGTAATCGCCAATCCTTGATACGCCTGCATAGTCTACCTTTACACCATAACGTCGGTTCCGTTATTAAATTTCGCTTTACGGGCTAAGAATGACCTGACGCAATATTTGTCTTTTCTGGCTTATGAATAATGTTGTCACAAAAGAAGAGGGTGGCTACATGGATAAATTGCTTGAGCGTTTTTTGCAGTACGTTTCTTTGGACACGCAGTCGAAGCCTGGCGTTCGTCAGGTCCCCAGCACGGAAGGGCAGTGGAAGCTGTTACGCCTGTTGCAGGCGCAGCTGGAAGAAATGGGACTGATCAAGGTAACGCTGAGTGAAAAAGGGACGGTAATGGGAACCCTGCCCGCCAACGTGGAGGGCGATATCCCGGCCATCGGCTTTATCTCTCACGTCGATACTTCCCCGGATTTCAGCGGTAAAAACGTTAATCCGCAGATTGTCGAAAACTATCGCGGCGGCGATATCGCGCTAGGCATCGGCGATGAGGTGCTCTCCCCGGTGATGTTCCCGGTTCTGCATCAGCTTTTGGGGCAGACGCTGATCACCACCGACGGGAAAACGCTGCTGGGGGCGGACGACAAGGCCGGCATCGCCGAGATCATGACCGCGCTGGCGACCCTGCAGGCGAAAAACATCCCTCATGGCGATATCCGCGTGGCCTTCACCCCCGATGAAGAGGTCGGAAAAGGGGCGAAGCATTTCGATGTCGAGGCCTTTGATGCCCGCTGGGCCTATACCGTCGACGGCGGTGGCGTGGGGGAACTGGAGTTTGAAAACTTCAACGCCGCCTCGGTGACCATTAAGATTGTCGGCAATAACGTGCATCCCGGCACCGCAAAAGGGGTGATGGTCAATGCGCTGTCGCTGGCCGCGCGCATTCATGCCGAAGTGCCGGCCGACGAGGCGCCGGAGACTACCGAAGGTTATGAAGGCTTTTATCACCTCACCAGCATCAAAGGCAGCGTGGATCGGGCCGAGATGCACTACATCATCCGCGATTTTGACCGCAAGCACTTTGAGGCGCGTAAACGCAAGATGATGGAGATCGCCAAAAAGGTCGGCAAGGGGCTGCACCCGGACTGCTATATCGAGCTGGTGATCGAGGATAGTTATTACAACATGCATGAGCAGGTGATCGCCCATCCGCACGTGGTCGATATTGCCCGCCAGGCGATGGTGGACTGCGATATTGAACCGCAGATGAAGCCGATCCGCGGCGGCACCGACGGCGCGCAGCTCTCGTTTATGGGACTGCCGTGCCCGAACCTGTTTACCGGCGGCTACAACTATCACGGCAAACATGAGTTTGTCACCCTGGAAGGGATGGAGAAGGCGGTGCAGGTGATCGTGCGTATCGCCGAGCTGACGGCAACACGAAAAGGGAAATAGCCTTCGCAACCAGGCCGGTCATTCTGCTTGTCGCACAAGATGCCGGATGGCGGCTTCGCCTTATCCGGCCTACGGTCCAGCCGGTGACCGCAGAACCCGTAGGCCCGGCAAGCGCAGCGCCGCCGGGCAAAAGCGATAAGGCTAATACTGAGGAGGGAACCTCACATGTCTGATTATCGTCGCAGTTATATCCCCGGCGGCTGCTGGTTCTTCACCGTTAACCTGCAAAATCGCCACAGCGATCTCCTGACGCGGCATATTGCTCATCTGCGTGCCGCTACAGCGTTTGTTAAAAGCAAAAAACCTTTTCTGATTAACGCCTGGGTGGTTTTACCAGAGCATATGCACTGCATCTGGACCCTGCCTGAGGGGGATACCGATTATTCCGGTCGCTGGCGGGATATTAAAAAAATGTTTACCCGAGCGCTGGAGCAGCGCCATATCTGGCAGCCACGCTTCTGGGAACATGCCATCCGTAATGAAGAAGATTACCGGCGGCATATGGATTACGTTTATATCAATCCCGTTAAACACGGTCATGTCCGTCGGGTGCAGGATTGGCCGTATTCGACCTTTCATCGCGATGTGCGCCGGGCATGGTATCAGCTAGATTGGGCGGGTGAGGTAAGCGAATTTGATGCAGGCGAGAGGCGATAATGCTCGGGTAAGACATTGCCGCCATCGAAACCACAAAGTGCCGGATGGCGGCTTCGCCTTATCCGGCCTACGGTTCAGCCGATGACCACAGAACCCGTAGGCCCGGCAAACGCAGCGCCGCCGGGCGGTGAACAGCAGAGCGGG
>NZ_KV793027.1:0-5828 GCF_001808325.1 Klebsiella sp. HMSC16C06 | reverse complement strand
CTATGCTCAATACTCGTGTGCACCAAAGCGAGGTTTGGGCATGACATCAGACACTCCACCGATTGCCGCGCAAGGCGTGGCCACCCTGCCCGACGAGGCATGGGCGCAAGCCCGGCACCGGACGGAAATCATCGGGCCACTGGCAGCGCTTGAGGTGGTCGGGCATGAAGCCGCCGATGAGGCAGCCCAAGCGCTGGGCCTGTCCCGGCGACAGGTATATGTCCTGATCCGTCGCGCCCGGCAGGGTACTGGCCTGGTAACAGACCTGACGCCCGGCCGATCCGGCGGCGGCAAAGGCAAGGGGCGCTTGCCGGAACCGGTCGAGCGCATCATCCGCGAGCTGCTGCAAAAGCGCTTCCTGACCAAGCAGAAACGCAGCCTGGCGGCGTTCCACCGCGAAGTCGCGCAGGCGTGCAAAACCCAGAAGCTGCCGGTGCCGGCGCGCAACACCGTGGCCCAGCGGATTGCCGGACTACACCCGGCGAAAATAGCCCGCAGCCGGGGCGGGCAGGACGCTGCCCGTCCCTTGCAAGGCGCGGGTGGCATTCCGCCAGAAGTCACCATGCCGCTGGAACAGGTGCAGATCGACCACACCGTCATCGACCTGATCGTGGTCGACGAGCGCGACCGGCAACCGATTGGCCGCCCATATTTGACCCTCGCCATCGACGTGTTCACGCGCTGCGTACTCGGCATGGTGGTCACGCTGGAAGCGCCGTCCGCCGTCTCGGTCGGCCTATGCCTCGCGCATGCCGCCTGCGACAAGCGGCCCTGGCTGGAAGGGCTGAATGTGGAAATGGACTGGCCGATGAGCGGCAAGCCCAGGCTGCTCTATCTGGACAACGCGGCCGAGTTCAAAAGCGAAGCGCTGCGCCGTGGCTGCGAACAGCATGGCATCCGGCTGGACTATCGCCCACCAGGCCAGCCGCACTACGGCGGCATCGTGGAACGGATCATCGGCACGGCGATGCAGATGATCCACGACGAATTACCGGGGACGACCTTCTCCAATCCCGGCCAGCGCGGCGAGTACGATTCCGAGAAGATGGCCACCCTGACGCTGCGCGAGCTGGAGCGCTGGCTCGCGTTGGCGGTAGGCACCTATCACGGCTCCGTGCACAACGGCCTGCTCCAGCCGCCGGCCGCGCGCTGGGCCGAGGCCGTGGAGCGCGTTGGCGTCCCGGCCGTCGTTACCCGCCCCACCGCGTTTTTGGTCGATTTCCTGCCGGTGATCCGCCGCACCCTGACCCGCACCGGCTTTGTCATCGACCACATCCACTACTACGCCGACGCCCTCAAGCCGTGGATTGCCCGGCGCGAGCGCTTGCCCGCCTTCCTGATCCGGCGCGATCCGCGCGACATCAGCCGCATCTGGGTACTGGAACCGGAAGGTCAGCACTATCTGGAGATCCACTACCGCACCTTGTCCCATCCGGCCGTCACCCTCTGGGAACAACGCCAGGCGCTGGCCAAATTGCGTCAGCTCGGGCGCGAGCAGGTGGACGAGTCGGCGCTGTTCCGCATGATCGGGCAGATGCGCGAGATCGTGACCACCGCCCAGAAGGCCACGCGCAAGGCGCGGCGCGACGCTGATCGCCGCCAGCACCTCAAGACGTCGGAGCCACCGGCCAAGCCCATACCGCCGGATGTGGACATGGCTGACCCGCAGGCAGACAACCTGCCGCCGGCCAAACCGTTCGATCAGATCGAGGAGTGGTCGCCGTCGATGAATATAAGAGGACTTGCCATGGAATGCTCTCGGACATAGGAAATCAGGAGTTCCAATCTTCAGTGAGGGGCTAAGATAGGAAAAGTTGAATTTCTAAACGATGAAATTCAGCTTTTCTGAACAAGGAGTGACTCATGCGCGAAATCAGCCTGGACCGTCTGCGCACGTTGGTGGCCATTGCCGACCTGGGTTCGTTTGCCGAGGCGGCCCGTGTGCTGCACCTCGCGCCACCCACGGTCAGTTTGCATATTGCCGACCTGGAGTCGCGGGTTGGCGGAAAGCTGTTGTCGCGCACACGTGGGCGCATTCAGCCTTCGGCGATTGGAGAAACGCTGGTGGAGCGCGCGCGGCGCCTGTTGGCGGATGCGGAGCAGGCGCTTGAGGACGTGGAGCGTCAGGTGCAGGGCTTGGCCGGGCGTGTGCGGCTGGGTGCCTCCACAGGGGCCATCGCACAGTTGATGCCGCAAGCTTTGGAGACGTTGGGCCAACGCCATCCCGCTATCGATGTGCAGGTCGCGGTGCTCACGTCGCAGGAAACTTTGAAGAAGCTTGCCGAGGGCTCTTTGGAGATCGGTCTGGTCGCGCTGCCACAGACCCCGGTGAAGGAATTGCGGATCGAGCCATGGCGGCGGGACCCGGTCATGGCCTTCTTGCCGGCTCGCTGGGAATGCCCGGATGTTGTGACCCCCGGTTGGCTGGCCGCCCAGCCATTAATTCTGAATGACAAAACTACTCGGCTTTCGCGCTTGACCTCGGAGTGGTTCGCCAGTGATGGACGGCAGCCCACGCCGCGTATTCAACTGAACTACAACGATGCGATCAAAAGCCTAGTGGCGGCCGGTTATGGTGCGACGTTGTTGCCGCATGAAGCCTCCACGCCATTGCCCGATACCAGGATCGTCATGCGGCCATTACAGCCCTTATTGTGGCGTCAACTTGGTATTGCCCACCGTGGTGGGGACGTCGAGCGGCCTACGCAACATGTGCTGGATGTGTTGTGGGGGTTGAGTGCGGGCTAGGGCGATGTTGTCAGAGAAAGGACCGCTTTCGACCCGGTCATACGGTGATTGAGGTCCCAGGCGTCAGCTACCGCACCTGAAGCCGTCGTTCATCGCTCCAAAGCCGGTGCCTGTCTCCGTTCGCCCAGGCCAGGGTGTCGTAGTACTTGTGCAGCAGCTCGGTAATGGCGGCGGTGTCGTCGGTCATGGGGTTTCCTTGGGGTTGGCGGTGAGGACTGCCTGGACGCGTGCTTGCAGCGCGGGCAGCACGTCTTGTTGGAACCAGGGGTTGCGCACCAGCCAGCGATTGTTGCGCGGGCTAGGGTGAGGCAGGGGGAACGCTTGCGGCCAGTGCTCGCGCCAGGCTTCGACCACCCGGGTGAGCGGCGTCTTGCCAGTACCGAGGTGGTAGTCCATGGCGTAGCTGCCCAGCACGATGACCAGCGACAGGCGCTCGAAACGCTGCATGAAGGCTTCGCGCCAGGCGGGGGGCGCACTCCGGGCGTAGCGGCAGGTCACCGCTTTTGCCGGTGCCCGGATAACAGAAGCCCATGGGCAGAATGGCGATGCGGGTAGGGTCGTAGAAGGTGTCGCGGTCCACGCCCAGCCAGGCGCGCAGACGCGCGCCGCTGGCGTCGTCGAAGGGCACGCCTGAGGCATGGACCCGGGCCCCCGGTGCTTGGCCGGCGATGAGGATGGGCGCACTCGGGTGAAACTGGAAGACCGGCTGCACGCCGTGTGGCAGATGCGGTGCGCAGCGCGTGCAGGCGCGGACGTCGGTCAGAAAGGCGTCGAGTGTCGGCATGGCGCGCTTCCGGAAAGGGTGGCTCGCGCAGGACGGAGGTGCCATCCTGCGCGAAGCGTAACCCGGCAGCAAGTCAGTGCTGGGTCAGTGTCGGATAGCCCTGGATGAATACGCGGTCGGTCTTGGCCGCCGGCACATGGCAGCCCATGCAGTCGGCTTCGTAGCTGACGGCGACATTCTTGGCGGGGGCGTCGGCCTTGAACAGCGCCCAGCCCCAGCCGTCGCCCCACAAGGGGTTGCTGGCGAAACGGCCTTTGGCGTCCTTGACCATCACGAACCACACGGCCGCATCGGAACCCCAGACCACAGGGTTGCCAGTGGTCATGGCGCTGGTTTCGAGCTTGCGGATCTCTTTCACCAGCGTGGCGCCGTCCAAGAACTTGCCGGTCTTGCGGTAGTGCTCGGCCGAGGCCTTTAGTCGCCGGCCGTGACGGCCAGTGGCAGGACGAGGGCGCTGGCGAGCAGAGCGCCGGTGAGTGCGATTTTCATCGTGTTCTCCTTATATGCCTATGGAGATCAGACGGCGACCACGGGGAAATCCACCGTGGGGTCGGCGATGTGGTTGGTGTAGTTGGTGAGCGTGTTCAGCGCGACGTTGGCGATCACTTCCAGTATCAGGCCGTCGTCGAGCCCCGCGCGGCGGTAGTTGGCCATGGCGTCGGCCGACACCACGCCGCGTTGCTCGACCAGCGCGCGGGCAAAGCCGGCGATTGCATCGTCAAGTGCGTTGGCCGCCTGGCCGGTGCGGGCCGCGGCGATGGCCTCTGCCGACAGTCCGGCACCTTTGCCGATCAGGGTGTGTGCGCTCAGGCAATACTGGCAGCGATTGGCTTGAGCGGCAGCGAGCGCAACGATCTCGCGCTGGGAGGCATTCAGGCGGCCGGTGCCCAGCGTTTCGGACAAGCCGAGGTAGCCATTGAGCGCCGCCGGCGCGTGGGCCAGCGTGGCGAACAGGTTCGGCACCATGCCAAGCTTGGCTTTGACGGCCTTGAGTGTGGCAGCGGTAGCGGCGTCAGCGGTGTCGATGGTCAGGGGGGCGATTTGGGTCATGTCTATCTCCGTAGTGGGTGAGGTGCAAGAGCACGTGGGCATGATCGCCCTTTGTTTGGTACGATATGGCACGTAAAGTATCAAATACGTAACCTATCGTCTTATATGGAGAGTGGAATGGCGGATCGACTGGCCGGCTTGCTCCGGCACTACTCGCTTTCGGCGCGCGTTTTTCACAGCGGCGCCTTCTGTGGGCAGCATCATTACGCGGCGCCGCATGGCTATATCCATCTGGTGCGGCGCGGCCCGATTACGGCGCGTTCGCCCGTGCATGAAGATCTGCTGGTTACCGAGCCGAGCCTGCTGTTTTATCCGCGCGTGGCGTCGCATCGTTTTGTCGCCGCCCCCGGCGATACCGCTGAGCAGTTGTGTGCGGAGGTCGACCTGGGCGCTTCGACGGGCAATCCGTTGGCCATGGCCTTGCCGTCGATGCTGCTGATTCCGTTGGCGGACTTGCCCGGCCTCGGGCCGACGCTAGAGTTGCTGTTTGCCGAAGCCGAGCGCGACCAGTGCGGTCGGCAGGCCGCCATCGACCGCTTGTGCGAGTTGCTACTGATCCAGTTGCTGCGTTATCTGATGGATGGGCGGCTTGGCGCCACCGGACTGCTGGCGGGCCTGGCCGACCCGAAACTCGCGCGCGCCATAACCGCCATGCACGATGCGCCGCAGACCGCGTGGTCGCTCGAGGCGCTGGCGGCGAAGGCGGGCATGTCACGCGCGCGCTTCGCCGCCGCGTTCAAGGACGCGGTGGGCGTCACGCCGGGCGACTATCTGGCCGACTGGCGGATGAACGTCAGTTGCACCCTGCTCAAGCAGGGGCGGCCGGTGGCGGTGGTGGCCGACCGCGTCGGCTACGGCAGCCCGAACGCTCTGGCGCGCGCCTTCCGCGTGCGCATGGGCTGCGCCCCGCGCGACTGGCTGGCGCAGCAGCGCGGTGACGCGGCGCTCAGCGGTTCGTGAGTTTGAGTTCGATTCGCCGGTTCTTGGCGTAGGCGGCGCCGGTGTTGCGCTCGTCGAGCGGGTGAAATTCGCATCACGCCGGAACAACTGGCGGAACTCCAGGTGGCGATCCGTCAACGGCTGGTCAGTCTGTTCGTGCGGCGCGGCCGGCTGGACAAGGCTGAGTCAGTGGCGCAGGTAGCTGGATGACGCTGTCCCGCCCTGAGCCGACGCTCACAGGCGGGGATTTCCAGTGTCGTCATTGTCGGCTATTGGCCGGCAGCAGCCCGTCGTTGCCTGATGGATC
>NZ_KV793026.1:0-1025 GCF_001808325.1 Klebsiella sp. HMSC16C06 | reverse complement strand
TCGTCCATCGCGATCGGGTGGATCAGGGTAACAACCATTTTGATGTTGTCGCCCGGCATAACCATCTCTACGCCTTCCGGCAGTTCGATGGTGCCAGTCACGTCAGTAGTACGGAAGTAGAACTGCGGACGGTAGCCTTTGAAGAACGGAGTATGACGGCCGCCTTCGTCTTTGGACAGGATGTACACTTCAGATTCGAACTTGGTGTGCGGCTTGATGCTGCCCGGCTTAGCCAGTACCTGACCACGTTCGATTTCTTCACGTTTGATACCACGCAGCAGAACACCAACGTTCTCACCAGCACGGCCTTCGTCCAGCAGTTTGCGGAACATTTCAACGCCAGTACAGGTGGTCTTCGCGGTTTCTTTGATACCAACGATTTCAACTTCTTCACCGACTTTGATGATACCGCGCTCTACACGACCGGTAACAACGGTACCACGACCGGAGATGGAGAATACGTCTTCGATCGGCAGCAGGAACGGCTTGTCAATCGCACGCTCTGGTTCCGGGATATAGGTATCCAGGTGGCCAGCCAGTTCGATGATTTTCGCTTCCCACTCTGCGTCGCCTTCCAGCGCTTTCAGAGCAGAACCACGAACGATCGGAGTGTCGTCGCCCGGGAAATCGTACTGAGACAGCAGTTCACGAACTTCCATCTCAACCAATTCCAGCAGCTCTTCGTCATCAACCATGTCGCATTTGTTCAGGAACACGATGATGTACGGAACGCCTACCTGACGACCCAGCAGGATGTGCTCACGAGTCTGCGGCATCGGGCCGTCAGTCGCAGCAACAACCAGGATCGCGCCGTCCATCTGCGCAGCACCGGTGATCATGTTTTTAACATAGTCGGCGTGGCCCGGGCAGTCTACGTGCGCGTAGTGGCGAGTCGGGGTGTCATATTCAACGTGAGAGGTGTTGATGGTGATACCACGAGCTTTTTCTTCCGGTGCGTTATCGATCTGGTCGAATGCACGAGCAGAACCACCGTAGGTTTTAGCCAGAACGGTAGTGATGGCAGC
>NZ_KV793025.1:0-2784 GCF_001808325.1 Klebsiella sp. HMSC16C06 | reverse complement strand
CGCCAAAACAGCTTCGGCGTTGTAAGGTTAAGCCTCACGGTTCATTAGTACCGGTTAGCTCAACGCATCGCTGCGCTTACACACCCGGCCTATCAACGTCGTCGTCTTCAACGTTCCTTCAGGAGACTTATAGTCTCAGGGAGAACTCATCTCGGGGCAAGTTTCGTGCTTAGATGCTTTCAGCACTTATCTCTTCCGCATTTAGCTACCGGGCAGTGCCATTGGCATGACAACCCGAACACCAGTGATGCGTCCACTCCGGTCCTCTCGTACTAGGAGCAGCCCCCCTCAATTCTCCAGCGCCCACGGCAGATAGGGACCGAACTGTCTCACGACGTTCTAAACCCAGCTCGCGTACCACTTTAAATGGCGAACAGCCATACCCTTGGGACCTACTTCAGCCCCAGGATGTGATGAGCCGACATCGAGGTGCCAAACACCGCCGTCGATATGAACTCTTGGGCGGTATCAGCCTGTTATCCCCGGAGTACCTTTTATCCGTTGAGCGATGGCCCTTCCATTCAGAACCACCGGATCACTATGACCTGCTTTCGCACCTGCTCGCGCCGTCACGCTCGCAGTCAAGCTAGCTTATGCCATTGCACTAACCTCCTGATGTCCGACCAGGATTAGCTAACCTTCGTGCTCCTCCGTTACTCTTTGGGAGGAGACCGCCCCAGTCAAACTACCCACCAGACACTGTCCGCAACCCCGATAAGGGGCCTACGTTAGAACATCAAACATTAAAGGGTGGTATTTCAAGGTTGGCTCCACGCAGACTGGCGTCCACGCTTCAAAGCCTCCCACCTATCCTACACATCAAGGCTCAATGTTCAGTGTCAAGCTATAGTAAAGGTTCACGGGGTCTTTCCGTCTTGCCGCGGGTACACTGCATCTTCACAGCGAGTTCAATTTCACTGAGTCTCGGGTGGAGACAGCCTGGCCATCATTACGCCATTCGTGCAGGTCGGAACTTACCCGACAAGGAATTTCGCTACCTTAGGACCGTTATAGTTACGGCCGCCGTTTACCGGGGCTTCGATCAAGAGCTTCTCCTTACGGATAACCCCATCAATTAACCTTCCGGCACCGGGCAGGCGTCACACCGTATACGTCCACTTTCGTGTTTGCACAGTGCTGTGTTTTTAATAAACAGTTGCAGCCAGCTGGTATCTTCGACTGGTCTCAGCTCCATCCGCAGGGACTTCACCTACACACCAGCGTGCCTTCTCCCGAAGTTACGGCACCATTTTGCCTAGTTCCTTCACCCGAGTTCTCTCAAGCGCCTTGGTATTCTCTACCTGACCACCTGTGTCGGTTTGGGGTACGATTTAATGTTACCTGATGCTTAGAGGCTTTTCCTGGAAGCAGGGCATTTGTTACTTCAGCACCGTAGTGCCTCGTCATCACACCTCAGCGTTAAAAGGTACCGGATTTACCTGGAACCTCCGCCTACATGCTTAAACCGGGACAACCGTCGCCCGGCTAACATAGCCTTCTCCGTCCCCCCTTCGCAGTAACACCAAGTACAGGAATATTAACCTGTTTCCCATCGACTACGCCTTTCGGCCTCGCCTTAGGGGTCGACTCACCCTGCCCCGATTAACGTTGGACAGGAACCCTTGGTCTTCCGGCGAGCGGGCTTTTCACCCGCTTTATCGTTACTTATGTCAGCATTCGCACTTCTGATACCTCCAGCAGCCCTCACAGGCCACCTTCGCAGGCTTACAGAACGCTCCCCTACCCAACAACACATAGTGTCGCTGCCGCAGCTTCGGTGCATGGTTTAGCCCCGTTACATCTTCCGCGCAGGCCGACTCGACCAGTGAGCTATTACGCTTTCTTTAAATGATGGCTGCTTCTAAGCCAACATCCTGGCTGTCTGTGCCTTCCCACATCGTTTCCCACTTAACCATGACTTTGGGACCTTAGCTGGCGGTCTGGGTTGTTTCCCTCTTCACGACGGACGTTAGCACCCGCCGTGTGTCTCCCGTGATAACATTCTTCGGTATTCGTAGTTTGCATCGGGTTGGTAAGTCGGGATGACCCCCTAGCCGAAACAGTGCTCTACCCCCGAAGATGAGTTCACGAGGCGCTACCTAAATAGCTTTCGGGGAGAACCAGCTATCTCCCGGTTTGATTGGCCTTTCACCCCCAGCCACAAGTCATCCGCTAATTTTTCAACATTAGTCGGTTCGGTCCTCCAGTTAGTGTTACCCAACCTTCAACCTGCCCATGGCTAGATCACCGGGTTTCGGGTCTATACCCTGCAACTTAACGCCCAGTTAAGACTCGGTTTCCCTGCGGCTCCCCTATACGGTTAACCTTGCTACAGAATATAAGTCGCTGACCCATTATACAAAAGGTACGCAGTCACACCCGAAGGTGCTCCCACTGCTTGTACGTACACGGTTTCAGGTTCTTTTTCACTCCCCTCGCCGGGGTTCTTTTCGCCTTTCCCTCACGGTACTGGTTCACTATCGGTCAGTCAGGAGTATTTAGCCTTGGAGGATGGTCCCCCCATATTCAGACAGGATACCACGTGTCCCGCCCTACTCTTCGAGTTCACAACCTGTGCATTTTGGTGTACGGGACTATCACCCTGTACCGTCGGACTTTCCAGACCGTTCCACTAACACACAAGCTGATTCAGACTCTGGGCTGCTCCCCGTTCGCTCGCCGCTACTGGGGGAATCTCGGTTGATTTCTTTTCCTCGGGGTACTTAGATGTTTCAGTTCCCCCGGTTCGCCTCGTTAACCTATGTATTCAGTTAACGATAGTGC